>JBJEDD010000255.1:0-1720 GCA_051871715.1 Muribaculaceae bacterium
GACGCCACACATGCTGGCGAAGTTCCACACACATGTCTATCTCGTTCTTGGCTCGATATCGTCCCTCGAAATAACCACGCATATCATAGCTGCCGCCAATATATGGTATCATGCCCCATGGAGTATCACCCCAAGTGACCTTGCCGTGCAAGCGAGATGCCAAGGTTGCGCCTTTCCACAAGGGTTGATATTTGGCTACGGTAAATTCGTTGACGGCATAATGCCCTGTCGCGTGGCTCGCACGAGATATATTGAATAATTGGTCAATACGCACCAACCATCCATGCATCGGCTCCGTAGAACTATCGCGAGTGTCCAATCGTGCGGTAACACCGGCTCCATAACTCATCATAATACTTGGCAAGCCCTCCCACAACTCGGGCTTCTCATAATCGCGAGCATTGACATAATCCATTGCAAGCATAGGACCGGTATAAATGTGCTTGCCGATACGCCAACCAAAGTCTGCCCTCACTTTATATGCAAGATACTTGTAATCCGACTCGTTGTCGTCATTCTTACATTGCCACATTCCTATGCCCCAAAACTTCGTCTCGATAGATGAAAAAGCTACAGAATAATTGATGCGATACTTATCAGCAGGGGCTATATGCTCGCCACTGAGTTTTAGCTCAAAATGAGCAGCTGTTGTAGCATCAAATTTTATAGATATATTTGATGGCGGAAGAAAATTGTCAGTAGGATTTGTTGAATATAATCCTGCAACGACGAGTCCAAGTCCAAATTTTGAGTCAGAAGAGTAGTGGGGACCGCCGATAAAACTAAAATTGGGGCGCGAAGTTATCTCGGTCTTGTTTGTTTCATTGAAGTAATTAATAATTCTCTGAATCAAGCCCGGATTAGATTGATCGATACTATCTTGTACTTGTGACTGTTGTGCATAGCACACGACATTAGTAGATGCAATCAATATACATAATATGAATAGTGTGTGTCTCATTTTCGAAAATCTTTGCAAATGTACAAAAAAAAGTCGTACCTTTGTTGAATAAAAGGAAAAAATGCTCAATACAGATAAGAAAGTATGCCGAAAGTGCTCGCAACTACTCAGTGCCTATGGTGTTGAGTATGCCATTGTATCACCGGGCACGCGCAATGCACCGATGATATTTGCATTAAATCAAAATGCTGATATCAATGTGTATAGTGTTGTTGATGAGCGATCAGCTGCTTTTATTGCATTGGGTATAGCCACTATGCAGTGTCGCCCGGTAGCGTTGGTGTGCACCTCAGGTACCGCAGCGCTTAATTATGCGCCTGCTATTGCTGAGGCTTATTATCGTAATGCCCCGTTAGTGGTGATTACAGCAGACCGCCCGGCTGATATGATTGACCGACAACGCACTCAAACCATCCGTCAACCGGGTATTTACTCAAATTATATACGTTATTCTTGCAATATCAACGAAGATTCGGATTGTAGTGAAGTGGATACCTGCTTGAAAGATTGCATGACAAAATTGTCAGGTCCTATCCATATAAATCTTCAACTACGAGAACCATTAGGCAATGTTATTGAGGTTGAAGACTCAAAGATTGATAGAGCTGGATTAGTTAAAGAACAGCTTGATATTCTTCCACGTAGATTGCAGATACTAAGTGAAATATTATCGACAAAGAAAGTACTGATACTGGTAGGACACGAAATGGCATCAAGCACCGGACGTTGTGTACAACATTTAAGTACTGCTCTAACTTC
>JBJEDD010000256.1:0-1719 GCA_051871715.1 Muribaculaceae bacterium
TGGGGTCCCCAAGCAAAAAAGCCGCATCAACCCTGGAAGGGTTGCAACTGCCAACGTGGTGATATTCAACAACTTGCGAGAACCTGCGAAGCAAGTTGCTCATGCGTAACCCCACGTTGGCGCGAGCCTACGTGGGGATCACAGCCTCAAAAAAGAAAGCACAACCCGCAGCGCGGGTTGCTTAGGGCACAGCTTCCCCGGACGCTAAGTATAGCGTCCCTACCAGCATGGTAATATTGCGTTGATTTACAATGGTTTGTGCGGATTTGTCGAACTCATCGGACAAGTCAGACTATTCTGCCACAGGGCGAACCGAGAGCCCGAAGTAACGGTAAATATCATCCCGGCGGCGCTCGTCCGAAACGAAGATAAGCACATAGGCTCTACCGTAATATGTGTCTGGCGTGCCACTCCAATAGTAGCCATCGGAACCAATAGCGCCGAACGACGACCCAGAGTGACCTCCTGCAGCAGGGAGGAAGATATAATTGCTATTCTTCTTGCTCTTTACTTTGTAGCCGTTTATGCCATTCATCGTTGTCCATTCCCAGGTGCAGTTGTCTACTAATTCTTCTATTTCGCTCTTTGAGGGAAGTCGCCAGGGACTACCCCATTTGTAGCGCGCTACGTCGTAACTTGAGTTGCCGCAGATATTGAAATTGTAGTTGCTATTCTTATAGGTGCGGCTGTTTTCCTCGGTGTACTCAGTCTTGGTGCTGACTTCGCCCCAGGCGTAGTAGTCGCCGTAGCCACTCGGTGATGAAGCGCCTACATTGCACGTCGCCCATTTCACCGACAAGCCCAGGTCGACCCAGTCATGTCCATTGTATGACCCGGTAGTGGCTCGCGCCGGCTGTGGTGTGGTTGGCTCCGGCTTCACCGGTTGCTCTTGCACTTGTTGGGCTTGCGGTGTTTGTTGGGGCTGTGGTGTGTACTCGCTCACGTCAATGGTCGCGACTGCTGTGTCGCCAAATTCCACTATTGATGCCACTGTGTCCTCGTCAAGGTATTCAGTCTCATTACTGCCACCGCTTAGCAGAGCGATGACTCCGACGACCACGGCTACCGCGGCGATGACTATCAACGCGGTGTAGCGCTTGTACCACGGCGATGTGGGCTTCTCTACAAGTTTCTCTGTCTCGCCATCAGGCTTAGGCTTCGACGCAGGCTGATAAGCCTCACCACTGTCAAGGAGCGCCGCGAAGGCGGCAACGGATTGGGGGCGTTGGTTTTTGTTGAGGGCTAAGGCACAGTTAATGGCGGTGCGAGTTGTGGTGCTTATGCGTGCCGACAAGGGCGCGAGTTCTTCGATGCCACTGATACGCTTGGCGGCATCGGGCGGTGCTTCGCCGGTGAGTAGGTCGTAGAGGGTTGCACCCAGGGAGTAGACATCGGTTGCCGGGTAGAAGTGCTTGATATTCTGCGACATCTGCTCGGGCGGTGCGTAGCCGGGTGTGCATCCGAGCAGGGTCGAGGTATTTTCGCCGCTCGCTTCGTCGTATTGCTTGGAAACGCCGAAGTCGATAAGGATGGCGCGGTTGTTGCCGGTAACCATGATGTTATTCGGCTTGATATCGAGGTGGAGGCGGTTCTGAGAGTGCACGTAGTGCAGGGCTGCACACACCTGGCGGATGTATCCAAGGGCGCGAGCCTCGCTCATCGGTCCCTCAGCCTTGACTATTTCGGCAAGCGAGCGACCATCGATATAGTCCATCACGA
>JBJEDD010000257.1:0-6555 GCA_051871715.1 Muribaculaceae bacterium
GTTCCGCTCGACATTCGGCTACGATGCCCACTTCTGGTACAACGAGGCATTCTCACCCGCCTACGATTGGAAACCCATCCCCGAGGAAGAGAGTAGCAACTACGAGGGCGACTATCGCTCATTTACCTACCTGTGGGACAACTACTTCACCTTCGACAAGACCTTCGGCAAGCACGCCTTGAACATCATGGCAGGTACCTCGGCACAGTGGAACGACTATCGCTACCTCACCGGACAGATGAACGGCTTCCTCTTTGACAACGTACATCAGATGAACAACGGTATGGAAATGTATGCCATCTACGGCAGCCGCAGCGAGTGGTCGTTGCTCTCGTATATGGCACGCGCCAACTATTCGTTTGACAACCGCTATATGCTCACCGCCACTGTACGTCGCGACGGCTCGAGCCGCTTCGGTCCCAAGCAACGCTGGGGCACATTCCCCTCGGTATCAGCCGCTTGGCGCATCTCCAACGAGAGTTTCTACAACCGCGAGAGCGTCGTTAACGACCTCAAGTTGCGCTTGGGCTACGGTCGCACCGGCTCACAAGCATCGGTATCCGACCTCTCCTACCTGCCCACGCTCAACACCCTCACCTACCCCTTCGGCTCCACAAGCACCAACCAATATGCACTGGTTGCTCAAACCCTTGCCAATCCCTACATTCACTGGGAGACCATCGAGCAATTCAATGCCGGTGTTGACTTGAGCCTCTTCAATTCGCGCTTGAACGTCACCTTGGATGGCTATATCAAGAATACCCACGCCATGCTCGTGAAATCGTCGGTGCCCATCACCTCAGGCTTTGAGGACACCATGACCACCTACTCCAATGCCGGCAAGATGCGTAATATGGGTTGGGAACTCAGCGCCAACTCGTTGAATATCAACAATGAACTCACCTGGGAGACATCCTTGGTAGTTACCTACAACCACAACCGCATCAAGGACCTCAACAGCGACACCCCCGAGTACCTCAATCAAGTGAACAACTCGTTTGTGACAATGCTCGACCGCGACTATCCGGTGAACGTATTCTACGGCTATGTCACCGATGGTATCTTCCAGACCACCGAGGAGGTACGCGCCCACGCTATTCAGCCGGGTGCCGAGCCGGGCGATATCCGCTTCAAGGACCTCAACAACGACGGTGTCATCAACGACGAAGACCGCACCGTTATCGGCAACCCCAACCCCACATGGTTGTTCTCGCTGGGCAACCGCCTCACCTACAAGGGCTTTGAACTCTCCATCTACTTCCAGGGCGTTGCCGGCAACAAGATTTACAATGCTACCCGCATCGACATGGAAGGCATGGCAGCCGCCTACAACCAATATGCTACCGTCGCCGACCGCTGGACCACCCCGGGACAAGTCACCGATATGCCTCGCGCCGTGTGGGCTGACCCCAACCAAAACTGCCGCGTGAGCGACCGCTTTGTCGAGGACGGCTCATATATCCGCCTCAAGAACATCACCTTGAGTTATAACCTGCCCTCCAAGTTGCTGCGTCGCTTTGCTCTCGAGCAGGCTCGCGTCACCTTCTCCTGCGAGAATGTCGCCACCATCACCGGCTATAGCGGTCTCGACCCCGAAGTTGGTGTCTCAGGCATCGACTACTCCACTTTCCCCTCCTCACGCACATTTAACTTTGGTCTCTCTTTCAACTTCTAAAATATGAAAAACATTATCAACTCCATCCTCGTCGCCACCATGGCTATGGGCGTAGCCTCCTGCGACGACTTCCTGGACAAGACACCATACGACCGCGTGGACACCGACATAGATGTCACCGAGCAGACCATCACCGCCCTGACTAATGCCTGCTACATCACCCTGCAGTCGTCCAATATGTACAACCAACGTCTGTGGACCTTGGATATCGTTGCCGGCAACTCAAATGTAGGCGCCGGTGGTGGCACCGACGGTCTCGAGACTATCCAAGCCGCCAATTTCATCACTCAGAGCGACAATGCTATGGCTCTGTACATGTGGCGCTCGCCGTGGGTGGGCATCGGTCACTGCAACGATGCTATCCAATCCATCAACAAAGCCGAGGGCGTCGACCAAGACCTCCTCGACCAGCGCCTCGGCGAGGTGCTCTTCCTCCGCGCACACTATTACTATGTATTGGCTCGTCTCTATGGCGGACTGCCCCTGCGCACCGAGCCCTATGTGCCCGGCACCTCCACAGCCATCAAGCGTGAGAGCCTCGAGGACACCTATGCCTTGATTATCGACGACTGCACCCGCGCCGCCGAACTGCTGCCCGCCAAGGCACAGTACAGCGCCGTCGAGTTGGGTCGCGCTTGCAAGGATGCCGCTCTCACCATGCTCGCCGACATCTACCTCACCCTGGCTCCCCAGCACCCCGAGTACTACTCACAAGTGGTGGACCTCTGCGACCGCGTCACAGCCCTTGGCTATGACCTGTCGTCGTGCTCCTATGCCGCCAACTTCGATGCCACCATCAACAATGGTCCCGAGTCAATCTTCGAGGTTCAATATTCGGGCGACACCGATGAGGACTTCTGGGGCAACACACCTCAGGCATCGTGGCTGTCGACCTTCATGGGTCCGCGTAACTCCAACTTGGTAGCCGGCTGCTATGGCTGGAACCAACCCACTCAGGAATTTGTTGACCAATATGAAGAAGGCGACTTGCGCAAGGACATCACCATCTTCTACGAAGGCTGTCCCGACTTCGAGGGCACAGCATATCGTCCCTCGTGGTCCAATACCGGCTACAATGTGCGCAAATTCTTGGTTTCCAAGACTATATCGCCCGAGTACAACACATCGCCCGCCAACTTCGTGGTATATCGCTATGCCGACGTACTGCTGATGCAAGCCGAGGCACTCAACGAGCAAGGCCTCACTGCTGATGCCGCCATACCCCTCAATATCGTGCGCACTCGCGCCGGCTTACCCTCAATCGGCAACATCTCGCAGGAACAAATGCGCGAGGTCATCATCCACGAGCGTCGCATGGAACTCGCCTTCGAGGGACACCGCTGGTTTGACCTCATCCGTCTCCAAGGCGGCGACTATGCTGTCAACTTCCTCAAATCTATCGGCAAGGAGAATGTCAACAAGAACCGTCTGCTCTTCCCTATCCCGCAGACCGAGATTGACGCCAACCCGCTGATGGAACAAAATTACGGCTATTAATCATATCATCTACGACTATGAAACTCAAATATATAGCACAATCGATAGCAGCAGTAGCCCTGCTTGCATCGTGCACCGACAACGACTATATGGAGCTCAACAAGGGCGAGGCTGAGTTGGAAATCAAGGCATCGTCGACCGAGGTGACCCTCGAGGAGGCAAATCACGCCTCAACAGCCATTGAGCTCAACTGGACTACCGGCACCAACCACGGCACCGGCAACCGCATCTCCTATACCCTCGAAATCGCCGAGGCAGGCACCAACTTTGCCGAGCCATACCTCGCCGTGGTAGACGCCACACAGGAATATGCGTGGTCGCCCTCTGTCGAGGACCTCAACTCCATCATCCTCAATGATTTACACCTCAGCGCCGGCTATCCCGTGGCTCTCGAAGCCCGCGTCACCGCCGCCGTTGCCGAGGTGGAGGGCGTACAAGAGTCAACCACCTCATTCTCGGTGACTCCCTACACCCCCGTGACCTCCACACTCTATATCATCGGTGATGCCTCGCCCAACGGCTGGAGCGCCGACAATGCCACCGAGATGACTCGCAGCGACAACGGCATCTTCACCTGCACCTGTGAGATGCGCGCCGGTGAATTCAAGTTCATCACCACCCGCGGTCAATTCCTGCCCTCATACAACTCCAATGGCAACGGCGGCTTGGTATATCGCGACAGCGACGACCAACCCGACGAGAAGTTCGGCATCGCTGAGGCTGGTTTCTACCGCATCGATGTCAACTTGCTCACCCTCAGCATCAAAGTCACCCAAACCTCCGGTGCCATCACCCCCGAATACAGCGAGTTGTACTTCGTAGGCGAGGAAACCGGCTGGAGCTTCTGGCCTATGGCTATTGACCCGTTGGACGAGTTCACCTTCAAGATTGGTATCCACTTCACCACCGGTGGCGAATTCAAGTTTGGTACCGTCGACGGCTCATGGGAGAATATGCTCAAGGCAACCCAGCCCAATGCACCCTACACCGACACATCGATGGAATTGGTTAAGGGATTTGACCCCGACAACAAGTGGTATCTGACTGCCGACCAGAACAATAAGCCCTATCGCATCTGGGTAGACACCCGCTCGACCAATATGCGAATGCTCATGCGCGAATTCACCCCCTACACCGAGATGTATCTGGTGGGCGACGCAACCCCCAACGGCTGGGATCTGGGCAACGCAACCCCGATGACCTTGTCGAGCGACGACCCCTACATCTTCACCTGGACCGGCTCGCTCACCGCCGGCGAGTTGAAGTTCTCAGCCGACAAACAGAGCGACTGGGGCGGTGCATGGTACATGGCTGCCACAGAGAATGCCGAGCCCACCGGCGAGGTAGAGCCTGTCATCTTCCTCAACAAGAGCGACGACTGGTTTATCAACCTCTACAGCGAACTCGGCGTGGGCGACATCGACCGCAAGTGGAAGATAAGCACTGCCGGCACCTACACCATCACGCTCGACCAACTCCACGACACCATCTCAATTGTTCGTAACTGATAGAATATGAACAAAATGAACATTCTGCTAATCACAGCGCTGCTGCCGATAGCAGCAGCCTGTGGTGGCGATGATCCCACACCCTCACCTACCCCCGACCCCGGGGGAGGTGGTGGGGGCTCATCGGTCACCGACGTCCGTCCCGTCAAGTCGTCGCTCATTGTCGACCTCTCCACCGACAAGGCTGTTTACAACCCCGGCGAGACCGTGCATTTCACCGCCTCGCAAGTGCTCAGCGGCACCAAGGTGCGCTATCGCCACGGCGCTGACATCATCGCCGAAGTCGATGCCGCCGCTCAATGGGACTGGGTAACCCCCACAACTGACTTCACCGGCTACATGGTCGAACTGTACAAGCCCACCACCGCCGGCGAGGATATGATTTACGGCACCATCGCCGTAGATGTATCATCCGACTGGACACGCTTCCCACGCTACGGCTTCGTAGCGACCTTTGACGACTCCAAACTCCCCGAGGGAGTCATCGAGAGCGAAATGGAATACCTCAACCGCTGCCACATCAACGGGGTGCAATTCCAAGACTGGCATTGGAAGCACCACTGGCCGCTGGGTGGCACCCGCGAGGCACCCCTCGACGTGTATACCGATATTGCCAATCGCACCGTACACCGCTCGGTAGTCGAGCGCTATATCGCCGTGCAGCATGCCTACGGTATGAAGTCGATATTCTACAACCTGTGCTTCGGCGTGCTCAACGATGCCGCAGCCGATGGCGTCAAACCTCAGTGGGGACTCTTCAAGGATACCAATCACAACGACCAAGACGGACACTTCCTGCCCTCGTCGTGGAAGAGCGATATCTACCTGGTCGACCCGGCAAACGATGAGTGGCTCGCCTACCTGGGAGAGCGCAACGACGATGTATATGCCGTGCTCGATTTTGACGGCTATCAGATCGACCAATTGGGCTATCGCGGCGACCGCTACGACTACTATGGCGTCAAGGTCAATCTGCCACAAGCCTATGGCAAGTTTATCGCCTATATGAAGAACCTGCACCCCTGCAAACGCCTGGTCATGAACTCGGTGGGCAGTTACGGCGCCCAGAACATCGCCTCATCGGGCTGTGTGGACTTCTGCTACAACGAGATGTGGGACCAAGAGGCTGAGTTCAAGAGCCTCCACGATGTGATACGCGCCAACGACACTTACTCCAACCACAGCCTGCGCACAGTCTTTGCCGCCTACATGAACTACGGCAAGAGCGGCTCGAAGGGCGAGTTCAACACCCCCGGCGTATTGTTGACCGATGCGGTAATGTTTGCCCTCGGTGGCAGCCACCTCGAACTGGGCGACCATATGCTCGGCAGCGAATACTTCCCCAACAGCAACCTGAGCATGCCGCAGGAGTTGCGCACGGGCATTATCCGCTACTACGACTTCATGACCGCCTATGAGAACCTGCTGCGCGGCACCGACACCTCGTCGGAGGTAGCCACCGCCATCACTTGCACCGACCCCTCGCTGAAACTCAACTTCAGCGCCTGGCCTCCCAAGCAGGGCAATATCGTCACCTACTCGCGCAACGTCGGCAACTGCCGCGTCATCAACCTGCTCAACTTCCGCAACGTCGATGACATGAGTTGGCGCGACTACAATGGCGACCGCCGCACTCCGGCACTTGCCCTCGACATACCCGTGAGTGTGACTGTATCTACTCCGGTGACTCGCGTGTGGGTAGCCACTCCCGACTACCACGGCGGCGCCGTACAGGAACTGGCATTCACCCTCAGCGGCAACACCCTCACATTCACCGTCCCGCAACTGCGCTACTGGACAATGATAGTGATTGAATAATACGCACCATTCCTCATAACCATGGTACACTTCTAAGTGTCTAAATCCTACATTTTT
>JBJEDD010000258.1:0-6454 GCA_051871715.1 Muribaculaceae bacterium
AAACGTAACATTGACCACTATAACCTTGATATGATAATAGGCTTTGCAATGGATGACGAGAGGCTAAAACAAGGCGGTAATCGCTATTTTCGCGAACTTTTTTAAAGGCATTGTGGTCATTCCAGGAGGGTGTGGAGGAGGCGCGAGACTATGGCGGGCTCGAAGCCTCGAGACACTGCGTAGCGAAATATCTTGGCTCGCCCCTCGTAAGTGGATGCGTCATCCATCGAGGCGATTTTTCGCTTCAATAAATCTTGCAAGCGCTTGATGTACACGTCATTGTCAATTTCGTCAAGCGCCTCTCGAATATCGGCATCGCTCACTTGCTTGACTCTCAATGCCATCTGTATCTTGAACTTGCCCCAGCCGGCATATTCGACCTTATCGCGGGCAAACATTCGCGCAAAGCGAGCATCATCAATGAGCCGCTCGTCCTGCAAGCGCTCGATGATACGCTCTGCATCGCTGCGGCTTATACCATTGTTTATCAACTTTTTGCGTATCTCACCCGAGCAATGCTCGGCGCGATTACACAAATCACGCATCTGAGCCAATGCGGCTATGGGGTCAAGCGGACGGCGTATCATTTCTTCAATGTGGCTCGTGAATAACGAAGTCGCCCGACGAAATCCGGCAGAATTTCAACATCGCTAAAGCCTTCATTTATAAGCATCTGCTTTAGGTGATCTGCAAATAGCGGATTAATCTCAAAGTATAGTTTGCCTCCGGAATGCAGGGCTTTGCCGGCATAGCGTGCAATAGCATTGTAGAAAAGCAAAGGCTCTTCATCGGGAACAAATAGCGCTGTATCAGGCTCGTAATCAAGCACATTTCGCTCCATTGAGGTCTTCTCGCTCTCAGCAATATATGGCGGATTGGAGACAACGATATCCAAGCATGGGCGCTCGGGCATCTCAGCCTTTAGGATGTCAACTTTCTCGAAGCGGATGTTTACACCTTTGCTGCGGGCATTCTCACGCGCTATTTCCAATGCTTCAGGAGAGATATCAATGGCTATTATATCTGCAAAAAGCAGGGCACGCGCCAAGGCAATGGCTATGCACCCCGAGCCGGTACCTACATCCATGATGCGCAAGTCGGCTTGCCCGCGATAGTCATCTGTGATGAGGTCGACCAACCCGGCAGTCTCGGGACGCGGAATAAGCACCGCAGGGCTCACCTTGAGGTCAAGGCCCATAAAATGCGCTTTACCGAGCACATACTGCACCGGCTCTCCGGCTACAACGCGGTCAGCCATAGCACCGAGGCGAGCCACTGTCTCCGGTTCAAGGACTCTGTCGCCATGACAACAAAGTGTCACTTGATTAACACCCATGCCATCCTCAATCAGCAGGCGGGCAATCGCTCTTCCTTCGCGCTCGCCATACGCCTCGACAAGTTGCCGAGTAATTGCACTATTTAGTTGGTCCAGAGTCATTTACCGTGATGCTTTTCCGGGTCTTCGTCCTCGTCGGCATATTCAAATTCTGCATCGTCGAAGTCAATATCTTCGCCCCATGCCTCGCTGCTGATGTGTTGCAAATCTTCGCCTTCTTCATTTTCCTCCTCAACTGCTTCGCGGTCGTATTGGAATATAAACTCGTCCTCCATAGCCACGCGGTGTGCCTCGTCGAGGGCTTGGTGAGCGATATCAACAGTCGCCAAGCGATTGGACTCATCGGTCACGGCGCGCCACAGGGTATCTTTCAGTTCGGTGATACCCATGCCGGTCACCGACGAGATGAATACAGCCGGCACGCCCTCGGGTAGTGTGGGGCGTATCTCCTCGATGAGTTCGTCATCAAGCATATCGCACTTTGACACAGCCAAGATGCGGTGCTTATCAAGCAGTTGCGGATTGAATTGCTCCAATTCTTTGAGCAAAATTTCATACTCACGAGCAATGTCGTCGGCATCGGCAGGCACCATGAACAGTAGCACGGCATTGCGCTCGATATGGCGTAAAAAGCGGAGTCCCAGACCTTTACCCTCGCTGGCGCCCTCAATGATGCCCGGAATATCAGCCATCACAAAGGAGCGATTGTCGCGATATGCCACGATACCCAATTGAGGCTCCATGGTCGTAAAAGGATAGTCGGCAATCTTGGGACGTGCCGCCGACACTGCCGATAGCAATGTTGACTTGCCGGCATTGGGGAAGCCAACCAAGCCTACATCAGCCAACATCTTGAGTTCCAAGATTATAGATTTCTCAATAGCCGGCTCACCGGGCTGGGCATACTGTGGAGTGCGATTAGTCGCCGACTTGAAATGCCAGTTGCCAAGACCACCGCGACCGCCACGCAGGAGTTTGAGTTGCTGCTCATGCTCGGTCACCTCAGCGAGATACTCGCCGGTCTCGGCATCGTAAACCACTGTACCACAGGGCACATCAACGATTACATCTTCGCCGTCCTTGCCGAAACTGCGCCCGCCGGTACCACTCTCGCCGTTGCCGGCAAAGATGTGTCGACGATACTTCAGGGGCAGGAGAGTCCACATATGGCGATTGCCACGCAAAATGATGTGACCGCCACGACCACCATCGCCTCCGTCCGGACCGCCCTTGGGCACATATTTAGCGCGATGGAAGTGGCGCGAGCCGGCACCGCCCTTGCCCGAACGGCACAATATCTTTACATAGTCTATGAAGTTTGATTCTGGCATAATTAATTGCGATTGAGATTGTTATGGTGCTTCATCAATTGGGCTGCTTGAGCGAAATCAGTGGGCGAGCCTACATCAATCCATGTGCCCTTGATGGGGTAATAAGCCACGTGTCCGCCGGCAGCGATGACCTCCTCAATGAGGTCGGTAGCATCTACACGCTTGCCCTCGGGCAAGCCATTGAGTAGCCGGTTGGCAAATATGTATATGCCGGCGTTGGCATAGTAAGAGTATGATGGCTTCTCGGCTATGCCGGTGACTGCCTCGCCATCAAGTGTGAGAATTGCAAATGGCACCGACACTTGATAGGGGATGACCGCGATGGTGATATCGGCATTGGAGTGGCAGTGACGCAGATACATCTCCTCAAAAGATATGGTGGTAAGCAAGTCGGAGTTCATCACCAAGGTCTCGCCCTGTTGAGGCAGACCCACCAAGCGAGCCGAGCCTATTGTACCCAAGGGCTGGTCCTCTACGACACAGCGCACATTCACTCCGGCAACCGGGCGAGCAAAGTGCTCGGCAATCTGCTCTGCCAAATAGCGAGTTGTCACTGTAATATCGTGGATGCCAACGGCAGCAAGAGCCTCAATGTTGTAATCAATGATGGCTTTACCCTCGATTTGCAACAATGGCTTGGGTGTCGTGAGGGTAAGGGGACGCAGTCGCTCGCCCTTACCACCAGCCATCAGCACAGCGCTCAATGGCAAGCGTGAGTGGGTGATACTCAAGTCAATAACCTCGGCGATGGTGCCGTCGGGGTTGAGCCGAGGCAGCAGTTTGATGCCCATCTCGCGGCAGAGCCTCATTTGCTCCACATCACTCTCGTCGCCTCGTAGCGCCTTGAAGTTTCGACAGGCGGCATCAATGACGTGGCTCTCCAAGGAGCAGCCTCCGAGCAGTGCTCGGCGTATGTCGCCATCGGTGAGCGTGCCTACCACGCGCTGACCCTCGTCGAGAACAAAGAGTGTCATCGCTCTGCCGGGCAGTTGATTCAACTGCGCCAAGGCTTGCAGGAGGGTCGCATTCCGGCTGATGTAATTACTTGACATATATACTGTTGTATCTATTTTGATTGCGAAATTAGCGCCTCGGCGACCATCCAATCGATGGGTGTATCGAGATCAATACTGCGACTGCGAGGCATCGGCACAGCTACTCGCCGCGGGAAAGCACCCAAAGACATTTTCCTGATTGACTGCGGGTTAATCACATAGACTGCCCCATTGAACTCCCATGCGGCTGGTGCGTCTTGGCGGCGCGTATATAGCCCGTCGCCCTTGGAGATGTGCAAATAGCCGTTTGCATCGGTCTCAAAGCAGTTGTAATAGGGATTTGAAGCCGCCTCGACCACGGTCACCGCCATATCTATGTCAGGAGTATATGCGGCGAGGGTTGATAGGATGTCCTCAGCGGTACGCATAGGCGATGTGGGTTGAAGCAGCACCACACAGTCATATGCAACGCCTTGTTTATCAGCCCAATCCATTACATCGAGTATTACCTCGCGACTGCCCGAAGTGTCTGTAGCCAAGGCATCGGGACGGCGATATGGTGTAGCCAAGCCACAAGCACGAGCCACCGAGGCTATTTCGTCGTCCTCGGTCGAGAGGATGATATGGTCGTCCGGGGCACCGGCTGCGCGAGCCGCTGCAATGCTATAGTCGATGAGCGGTCGCCCACCGAGCAGTTTTATATTTTTGCGCGGAATGCCTTTGCTGCCTCCGCGTGCCGGTATGATATACAGAGGGGTTAACATGGCTCGTAGAATTTTTTAGGCGTTCCGTCGTAATTGAGCACAAAGTCGGTAATTGCGCGAGCCGCCACACCGATAGTATCGGGTTGAGCATATGGATTTTCGCGACGAGCCGCGAGTGCTTGCATCTCGGGGCTGAGAGCATAGGCGATGCCTTGTGCTATCTCATCGGCACTGTCGCCACAGTGGATGACTGATGCTCCCGCTACACGTCCTCGTTGCCGTATGCCTATGTCGACAGTGGGCGTGCCTGCCGAGGGCACTTCAACGATACCGCTTGAGGAATTACCTACCACGACTCGAGCCATGCGCGATGCCGCCAAGTAGCGTTTCATACCCAGCGACTTCACGGCAGTAACCCGCTCGGGCTCGGCGGCAGCCAGCGCCTCGATGCGACTGATGATGCCCTGCGAACGCGCATCGTTGTTGGGATAGGTAATGATGATATGAAGGTCCTTGAAACGGTTGAGAGCCTCCACAACAGCCTCAAAGCGCTCTGTGGGGTCGGCAGGGTCGAGCGTAGCCGGATGGAAGGTCACCAAGGCTACGTCGGGCGTACCTTTTATGCCAAGGCTCTGCAACACCTCGGCATCTGAGGGCAAAGGCTGGTTGAAGGCATTCCACACACCCGGAGCACCGATTGTGATAACCTTTGAAGGATCTTCGCCCATGGATATGACTCGTCGGCGATATGCCTCCGTGGCAGTGAGATGCAGGCTCGCCAACTTGGTGATGGCATGGCGGAGGCAGTCGTCAACAGCCCCCTCGGTGATTTCGCCACCGGCGATATGAACTATAGGGATGCGCATCACGGCTGCTGCAGAAGCCACGGCGAGCATCTCAAAGCGGTCGCCAAGCACCACCACGGCATCGGGCTTGAGCCGTCCGAAAGCCTCGGCTGTGCCTCCAAGGCACGCAGCCATAGCCTCCGCACGACTCTGCTCGCTATCGTCGCCATCGGGCACCGGCACCAAGGCATCAATTGCGAAGCCGTCGGCACGTATCTCCTCGGCAGTGTTGCCAAAACGCGCCAAGGTGTGCATATTAGTCGCCAAAATCTGCACGGTAAGGCGTTCATCGCTGCGCAAGGCTGTGGCGATGGGCGACAGCAAGCCCCAATCGGCTCGCGTTCCGGTAGCAATGCATATCGTGGCGTGAGAGCGCATAATTGTTATAATACGTTGAGCACTTGCTCCTTGATTTGCTCAAGGATATCCTTCATTTTCACCACGATGCACTGCATATCAGCATCGTTGCTCTTGGAACCGAGGGTGTTGATTTCGCGCCCCATTTCTTGAGCGATAAAGCCCAATTTCTTGCCTTGACCGGGCTCGCCCTCCATGGTTTCCATGAAGTAGCGCAAGTGTTGGGCGAGGCGCTGACGCTCCTCATTGACATCGAGTTTCTCGATATAAAAAATCATTTCTTGCTCCAAGCGACCCTTGTCGTACTCGGCAACGGGGATGTGAGCGAGACCTTCCTCGATGCGAGCGCGGATACGCGGCACGCGCGACTCCTCAAAGGGGGCAATATCCTCGAGCAATTGTGCGATGGCAGCGATGCGCTCGGCAAAGAACGTCTCGAGACGCTCGCCCTCGGCGCGACGATGCGCCTGTAAATCAGCCACTGCCGCCTCGGCAGCATGCAATAATGCCTCGGCTATCTCTGGCTCGGCATCATTGTCGTTCTCGGCAACCAATACATCGGGGAAGCGCATCAACAGAGGGTAGATGTCCTCGGGAAGTGGCGAGCCAATCGCCTCTGCGGCTGCCTCCAACTCGGCTTTGTATTGGCGCAGGGCTTCAACGTTAATCTTGACGGGTGTAGCGGCACCTGCCAATGCCTCGCAAGTGACCGTGAGGTCTACCTTACCGCGGCACAGTACTCGCGACACCATATTGCGCACCTCTATTTCGTAACTACGCAACGATGAGGGAATGCGCGATGAGAGGTCCATCTGCTTGGAATTAAGCGACTTAACCTCTACAGTAATTCTCTTGCATAGAGCCTCGGCGCTTGATTTACCGAAGC
>JBJEDD010000259.1:0-6453 GCA_051871715.1 Muribaculaceae bacterium
ACACTGCATTATAGAGCGTGTAGCGCCTATTTGCATTTGCAAACGCATACCACATTTTCTACTCCGCGGGCTTACTTTTTACTCCAATTCGTCATTTCGCGGGCACGTGTTGTTAATTAATATTGAAAATTGGGGGTTGATTTGGTGGAAAATAGCGGATTTTGTAACTTTGTCGACTGAATGTTAAGGAAATTGACCATAGACGAGGGAAACTCGTCGACTAAGATAGGACTGTGGCACGACGACACGCTCGTGTGCGAGCAGACATTCCACATCGACACTCCGGAGCAGATTGCCGAAGTGTTGTCGCATGCGCCTGTGGCTGATGCGGCGATATTTTGCTCGGTATGTGGGCGACGGCGCGAGGATGTTGAGTGTGCGTTGGCACCGATAGCCAAGCGCCTTATCGTGCTGGACCATACCACGCCTCTGCCCATAAGCGTGGAGTACCGCACGCCACATACCCTTGGTTGCGACCGTGTGGCTGCCGCCGCCGGTGCTGCGGTGATTTCGCCCAAGCGCACCGTGCTGGTGGTGGATATGGGCACTGCCATCACCTACGACGTGGTGTCGGCATGCGGGCGCTTCATCGGAGGCAACATCGCCCCGGGTATCTTCGTGAGATTGGAGGCATTGCAACACTTCACCAAGGCGCTTCCGCTGGTAGAGACCGACGGCGACTGCCCGCGCTGGGGCTACGATACCGAGACCGCTCTGCGCTCCGGTGCTATCCGTGGCGTGGTGGGCGAGTTGCAGTACTACCGCCACTGCCTGACCCCCGATGGCGAGCCTGCCGAGGTAATACTCACCGGTGGCTCTGCCGACCTCATTATTCCGTATATTTCATCTCCAATAACCATAGAACCCAACCTCGTGTTGATAGGGTTGAATAGCATTTTGAATTACAATGAACGTTAAGAAATTACTGATGACTGTAGCCGTGGCAGTCGCCGCATTGTTGCCGGCGATGGCACAGAACGGCACCGTGTCGCCATACTCGCGATTTGGCTATGGCTTGCTCAGCGACCGCGCAACTGCCTCGCAGACCCAGATGGGTGGCGTCGGCTATGCGATGTTCAGCGGGCGCCAAATCAATGTGATGAATCCGGCATCCTATGCACGTGTCGACTCGCTCACCTTCCTCTTTGACATAGGCTTCGAGATGAGCAACGCCTGGCACGAGGAGACTCCCGACGGCACCCGTGTGAGCGACAATATCTTCGGTGGCGGTCTCAGTTACATCACCATGCAATTCCCGGTGAGCAAGCGCATCGGTGTGTCGGTGGGCTTGATACCATGGTCGTCGGTGGGCTACAATATCGGTAATAGCATCGAGAATGGCTACACTACGCGCAGTGGCGATGGCTCCATCAACGAGTTGTATGCCGGTGTGGGTGGTCGCATCACCGACCGACTATCGGTCGGTGTCAATGTCGCATACCTCTTCGGTACAGCCAACAACTACACCTATGCTGCCACCGACCTCGGCTCTACATCGCTGTATTTCCGCGAGTTGTCGGTGCGCGACTATAATATCAGCGCCGGCTTGCTCTATCTGCAACCCATCGGACACCGCGATGTGCTGTCGGTGGGCTTGACATACTCGCCTGCCAAGAAATTCATAGGTCATGCCCGCACATATGTGCAAGATGTCAACAACGAGACCTCGCCCACACTGCAGGACAAGGTGAAATTGCAGGATAACTACTCGATGGCAGCAAGTTATGGCATCGGCGTGGGTTACACTTGGCGCAACCGCTTGATGGTGGAGGCTGACTTCACTTATCAGCCCTGGAGCAAGGAGAAATACCAAGGCATGGAGGATATGCTTGCCGACCGCTACAAGGCGGCTCTCGGCTTGCAATATCGCCCGGCTGTGCGTGGTGCCTACTTCAAGCGCATCGAGTATCGTCTCGGCGGATTTGTCGAGCGCAACTATCAGAAGATCTTCGACGCCGAGGGTGCTGCATGCAATGTCCGCGACTACGGTGTGTCGATGGGCTTCGGCTTCCCCATCCCCGGATACAAGACCGTGGTCAACCTCGGTATCGAGTGGCGCCATCGCCAGGCTACTCCGCGCCCATTGGTCAAGGAGAATTACCTCAATATCACACTCGGAGTGAACTTCAACGAGTTGTGGTTCTTCAAGAACAAGATTTACTAAAACGTGCAGCCCTATGGGCGCGATGAGGCGACTTCCGACGATAATGATAGCCCTCGTGGCTGGCGTGGGTGTATTCTCGTGTGCACCCGAGCGCAAGTCGTTTGTGGCATCGCTCGACGACCCGGAAATCATACCCACGATGACTACCCGCGACGTGGAGACCTTCATCAGCGACTCGGGCTACACCCGATATCACATTTCCACGGTGCTGTGGGAGATGTACGATGAGGCTGCAGAGCCTTTTTGGCGCTTCCCCGATGGCTTGGAATTGCAGCAGTATGATGAGGCACTGCGTCCGGCGGCATTCGTCACCTGTGACTCGGCGCGCTACTTCAGCCGCAAGCGCCTGTGGCGTCTCGACGGGCATGTGCTCATGGTCAACACCCTGCGCGACAGTTTTATAACCACTCAGTTGTTCTGGGACCAATTTCAACAGAAGGTCTACAGCGACTCCTTTATTCATATTGTCCGCAGCGACCGCATCATCGAGGGCTACGGCTTCAACAGCAACCAAACGATGACCGAATACACGGTAAATCGCCCCACGGGCATTATACCCATTGAGCGCACGACTCCCGGCGAGCCTGTGGATACAACCACCACCGATAGTGTTGTGAACGCCCCTCGCGGCAGGCGCCCGGCACCTCGCAGCGCCTCGCAACGGGCAATCGATGCCGGCGATGCTCGTGCCGTCAATCCCGCAATGCCTCTGCGCCCGGCGCGACCTACCAATCCCGAGCGCAAACCCATAACTCCGTTTAAACCAAGATAATGGACTCTTCTCTGCTTATCATCACCATCGTTTCATTAGTGTTCTCGGCGCTGTTCTCTGGCGTCGAAATCGCCTTTGTTACCTCCGACCGCGTGCGCACCGAGCTCGATGTGGCGCGTGGCGGTTTTATCTCGCGCATTATCAACCGCTTCTACGAGAATGGCGAGTTCTTCATCTCCTCCATCTTGGTGGGAAACAATATCATGCTCGTCATATATGGTATGGGTGCTGCGGCGTTGCTCAAGCCTCTATTAGGCATATACATTGAGTCGGAGGGCTTGATGCTCACCGCCCAGACTATCATCTCGACTATCGTCATCCTCATTTGCGGCGAGTTTATCCCTAAGACTATTTTCCGTATCAACCCCAATAACTCGCTGAAAATCTTCGCTTTACCGGTATTTGTCTTTTACCTGCTTTTCTATCCCATATCGTGGTTGTCTACTGCCGTGTCGCGTGGCTTGATGCGACTATTCGGCATACATAGCACCGAGCAGCATTTAGGCGCTATCTCGGTGGGCGAACTTAACGAATTCATTGAAAGCAATATAGACAAAGCCGAGGAAGAGAACCTCAGCGTCGAGAACGAAGTGCGTATCTTCCGCAACGCGCTCGACTTCTCCTCGACTCACGCTCGCGACTGCATGACGCCGCGCAACGAGTTGGTTGCCATCAATATAGACACTACCGACCGCAACAGCCTCAGCGAGTTGTTTACCTCGTCGGGGCGCTCCAAGATTCTTGTATTCAAGGGCGATATCGACAATATCATCGGTTATATCCATGTGAGCGAACTCTTTGACCCGACTAACGATTGGAAAGAACATATCAAGCCTGTAATATTTGCACCCGAAAATCTGCTCGCTAATAAGTTGATGCGCAGATTGTTGCAACAGAAGAAGTCGCTGGCTGTGGTGGTCGATGAGTTTGGTGGCACCGCAGGGCTTATCTCCTTGGAAGACTTGGTCGAGGAAATCTTCGGCGATATCCAAGATGAGCACGACTCCTCGCGATTGGTCAAGCGCCGCATCGACAACGATACCTACGAGTTCTCGGGACGCTGCGAGATTGCCGATATCAACGAGCAATTCGGTCTCGACTTGCCCGAGAGCGATGATTATCAGACGATTGCCGGATATATCTTGTTCTCCACCGGTACCATTCCCGCGCCGGGCACCAAGATACCTCTGGGTGGCTACGTCTTCGAAATTATGCGCAAGAGTGCCTCGCGCATCGAGTTAATACGTGTTGAAACCCTCGCAGGCGACACCGCCGACGAATAGACCTATGCGACTCTCCACTCTCTCGGCAATTTTGCGCTATGGCAAGACCATCTTCTTGCTTACAGTGGTCGTAGTGGTCGCTGTATTCATATACATATCCACGGGCTTGGTGGCTGACCTCTCGCGCCAGGAGCGCGAGCGCATGGAGATTTGGGCTGATGCAACTCGCGAGATTGTATCGTCGGTTGCCGATGAGTCGGGCGCTGCCATTGATATTGACTTCTTGTTGCGCATCATCGAGAGTAACACTACAATCCCGGTGCTCCTCACCGACGACGAGGGTAACATACTGCAACAACGCAACTTTGATCTCCCCGAGCCCATCGACTCGCTCAATCCCGGGGTGCTATCGCAGGTCAACCAAGATTTCCTTGCCGACAAATTGCACGACTTGGCTCATTCGCCCAACGTCATTGACATTGATGCAGGTGCCGGGCTGGTCCAGCACCTCTACTATGAAGACTCAACGCTGCTCCACCGCCTCAGTTACTACCCATATATTGTTATAGGTGTAATGATTGTGTTTGTGCTGGTGGTGTATCTGGCGATGTCGTCGACCAAGCGAGCCGAGCAAAATCGCGTGTGGGTGGGCTTATCCAAGGAGACCGCCCACCAATTGGGCACTCCCATATCGTCGCTGATGGCATGGATGGAATTGCTCCCCGATATGGGTGTCGACCGCGACACGGTGGCTGAGATGAACAAGGATGTCAACCGCCTCAGCACCATCGCCTCGCGCTTCTCCAAGATAGGCTCAGTGCCTCAGATGGTCAGCGCCGATATCAATGCAATTGTATCGGGCGCAACTACTTATATGTCGACACGCATCTCCTCGCGCATCAAATTGAGCACCTCATTGGCACCCGCTCCTATCGAGGTGATGGCGTGTGCCCCTCTCTTTGAGTGGGTGATGGAAAACCTTATCAAGAACGCTGTCGATGCTATGGATGGCACCGGCTCCATCACTGTCACCGTCGGTAGCGACGATGCTGTGGCTTATGTCGAAGTCGCAGATACCGGCAAGGGCATCGCTCGCAAGAATTTCAAGAGTGTCTTTCAGCCCGGATATACCACCAAGAGCCGTGGCTGGGGCTTGGGACTTGCGCTCGCCAAGCGCATCATCGCACAATATCATGGCGGCGCTATCTTTGTGAAGTCATCGACTCCCGGGCGAGGCACCACTTTCCGCGTGGAATTGCCACGCGTGCGTGGAAAATTAGCCTAAGTAACTCACGCAGAGCAAGAAAAGCAACGCATATACGCACATCAGAGCCGATGTCTTTGCCAGCAGAGGTGTCAGCGCGGCTCCCTCGTGACGTCCCATATTGATAGCGATGGCAACAGCCACCGTCAGCGTCAATACCGGCACCGGCACGGCTGCAATGCCTATTTGCCACCACACCGGTAGCATCAGCGCTATAGCAACGGCGGCATTGGCAATATAAAGCACTTGCATGGCACGGCGCCCGAGACGTACCGCCAGGGTGCGCTTGCCCACGGCTCGGTCATCTTCTATATCGCGATAGTTATTCACAATCAGCACATTAGCGCCCATCAGTCCCATTGATATGCCACCTAAGAGTACGTCAGTATTCCACTCCAAGGTTTGCACATAATAGGTGAGAGTAACCGGGACGATGCCGAAGAAAATCAACACGGCAACTTCGCCCAATCCATTGGTAGACAGTGGGAAAGGTCCGGCACTATAGGCAAAAATGCCCAGCGCTACGGCGGCGCCCACGGCGATAAGCCACCAGCCGCCCCATGCCACCAGTGACAGTCCCACACCGCAAGCCACGGCGATGGTGACAAGCACCGCTGTGAGCATTGCTCGCGGGCTGATGTCGCCCTCGGTGACTCCGCGACGCGGTCCTTCGCGCCCCACGCGGTCGCGCCCGGCGCGGTAATCATAGTATTCGTTGGCAAAATTTGACGCCACCTGGCATAGCAGGGCAAATATCATGCAGATGCCAGCGGGCACGAGATTGAGTTTGTCGTGCAATATGCTGTAGCCGATGGCTGTGACTACCCCGGCTACCGACACCGGGAGGGTGCGAAGACGCACCGCCTCGGTCCATGCTTTTACTTTTGATGTGCTCATAATGGCACAAAATTACGAAAAAATTGCCTTGAAGAGCGAAAAAGTGAGAAAATATTTTGCGGAATAAATAAAAAAGCCTACCTTTCCATCTTTGACAGTTTTGGCTTTAATACACTGAAACAGAACGGTTTAT
>JBJEDD010000260.1:0-1673 GCA_051871715.1 Muribaculaceae bacterium
GTTGAACCGCACCGAGTCGGCTGCTAAAGGTGCCGGCATCGTACTGAACAACCTCTCTACCACGTCGATAACGGGCTTGAACAACACCCTGAAGCACCTCCAACGACAGTTAAACAGTACTACACCCAACACCCCCGAGTGGATGGCTTATGCAGCCCAAATTAACGAGGTCAAGGCTCGCATCAACGACCTGCAAAACGAGATGCAGGGAGGTAAAGGTGTATTTTCTGCTTTTAAGGACTGGGCTCAAGATATGCTACCCGCAATCCATATAGTAAGGACAGCCTATCAATCCATTACATCGACCATCCGAGGCTTTGTTGACTCCTATGCCGAGGTTGAGCAGGAGATGGCTAATGTGCGCAAGTTCACCGGCATGTCCGCTGATGAAGTCAAAAGCCTCAACGAGGAACTCGCCAAGATAGACACTCGCACCTCGGTAGTCGAACTCAATAAACTTGCCGAGGAAGCCGGTCGTCTCGGTCTCACCTCGCAGGAGGATGTTTTAGGCTTCGTCCGCGCTGCCGATATCATCAACGTAGCCCTCGATGACCTCGGCGAAGGTGCGACCTTGACGCTCTCCAAGATTACGGATATCTTCGGCGACCGCGAAGCCTATGGCGTGGAGCAGTCGTTGCTCAAGGTCGGCTCTGTCATCAACGAACTCTCGCAGAGCAGTTCCGCCTCTGCACCATATATCGCCCAGTTTGCCCAGCGACTGAGTGGCGTGGGCGTCCAAGCCGGCATGTCGGTGTCGCAGATTATGGCGCTCGGTGCCGTGCTCGACAGTTCGGCACAGCCCTTGGAGGCAGCATCGACGGCTATCTCGCAGGTGATAGTGCGCATGATGCAAGACCCGGCGAAGTATGCCCAAGTCGCCGGGCTCGAGGTGGAGAAGTTCACGCAACTCCTCAAGACCGATACAAATGAAGCGCTGCTCGTCTTCTTGGAGACGCTCAACAACGCGGGTGGGATGGATGTCCTCGCGCCCATGTTCAAGGATATGGGCGAGAATGGCTCTCGCGCGATACAGACCCTCACCTCGCTCGCCTCGAGCATCGACGTGGTGCGCCAGCGCCAGCAAGAGGCTGCCGATGCCTTTGCCGAGGGAGCCTCCGTGACTGCCGAGGCTTCTATCCAAAATAACACCGTCCAGGCATCGCTCGAGAAGGCTGAGAAGCGCATGCAAGCGCTGCGCGTGGAGTTGGGCGAGAAACTCGCCCCGATGATGAGTTACGCTGCCTCCACGACGGAGTTCTTTGCGAGCGTAGTGTCTACCTTGGTGGGCTTCGTCGTAAGCCTCAGAGGAGTACTCGCCCCCTTGGCTGTTGCGATAGCAGTGTACTACTCTTGGGTGGGACTCGCCAAGACCGCGACGGCAGCCTGGCATCTGGTCATCGGCGCCTGCTCTTTGGTAATGAAGACCTACCGCGCTACCATCGCCTTGGCAAATATCACAGTGATAGCATTCACCAAGGGGCTCGGCGCTGCGAAACTCGCTTTCCAAGCCCTCAACGCCACGATGAAAGCCAATTCCATCGGCTTGGTCGCTTCGGCTGTAACGCTGTTGATAGTCGGCATCACCAAACTCGTCGGACTATTCAAGGAGGAGGAAAAGGTAGAGCAGAAGGTCAATGACGAGCACGAGAAGTACGTCAAATCGCTCACGGATA
>JBJEDD010000261.1:0-1669 GCA_051871715.1 Muribaculaceae bacterium
CTCATCCTCGACATCTTCGCCCGGCGCGCTCAGACCGCTCACGCCAAGACTCAAGTCGAATTGGCGCAATCCCAATACCTCCTCCCTCGACTCTCTCGCATGTGGACCCACCTCGAGCGTCAACGCGGCGGCATCGGTATGCGCGGCCCCGGCGAAACTCAGATTGAGACAGACCGCCGCATCATCCTCGACAAAATCGCTCGACTCAAGGAGGAACTCCGCTCTATCGACCGCCAAAAAGCCATCCAACGCAAAAATCGCGGCAAACTCACCCGCATCGCTCTCGTCGGATACACAAATGTCGGCAAATCTACCCTCATGAACCTCCTCAGCAAGAGCGACGTCTTCGCCGAAAACAAGCTCTTCGCTACCCTCGACACCACGGTGCGCAAAATCACCATCGATAACCTCCCCATGCTCCTCACCGACACTGTCGGCTTCATTCGCAAACTCCCCACTCACCTCATCGAGTCCTTCAAATCAACCCTCGACGAGGTGCGCGAAGCCGACCTCCTCGTCCACATCGTTGACATCTCGCACCCCAACTTCGAGGAGCAAATCTCCGTGGTCGACAAGACCCTCCGCGAGGTCTGCGACGGCGCCGACAAGCCCATGATTTTGGTTTTCAACAAGATTGACGCCTTCAGTTTCACTCCTAAGCAAGAAGACGACCTCAGCGAAATTCGCCGCGAAAACCTCTCTCTCGACGACCTCCGCGCCACTTGGATGGCTCGCTCCGGCGACCACGACTGTGTGTTCATCTCCGCTCGACAAGGCACCAACATCAACGAACTCAAAGACATCATTTACGCTCGCGCCAAAGAAATCCACCAAGCCCGCTTCCCCTACAACGACTTCCTCTTCCAGCACTACGACGACCTCTCCTAAGTACATCAGCAACTGTACTTCTATCCAATTCCCGGCATGAATACCTTCCTAAAAAATAAAGGGTACTACCAAAATCTGAGAGTGTATAAGGTCGCGAAGATAATCTATGATATTACGTTTATCTTTACCAAGCGCTTTCTCAAGGTCTCCGACCGCACCACCGACCAGATGGTGCAAGCAGCTCGTAGCGGCAAGCAGAACATCGTGGAAGGCAGCAAAGCAGCCACCACCTCGATGGAAACTCAGCTAAAGCTCACCAACGTCGCTAAAGCAAGTTTGCAAGAGTTGCTCGAGGACTATGAAGATTACCTGCGAGTGCGCGAACTCGCCATTTGGGATAAAGATAGCCAAAAGGCACTGCAAACACGCAAGTTTTGTGCCACCCACCTCGATGATGCCTATTACCGAGAAGCAGTGAAAGTGCGCAGCGATGAAACAGTGGCAAATATAGCCATTATCCTCATACATCAAGCCGACGTGTTACTTCAAGGCTTAATCAATAGGCAGCAAAGCGATTTCCTCGCCCAAGGCGGCATCCGCGAGCAAATGTCGCAAGCTCGCCGCCAATGGCGAAGTTGTCATGCGAGCGTCAGCGAGCAACCTCCGAGCACTCCGAGCACTCCGAGCACTCCGAGCACTCGGAATGGCTCGCCAACGCTCGCCGAGCACGGCAATAGTAGTGATTATTGATTTAGTCAATATAGATGTCTTACACATTCTTCTTTTTTCACGTTTTTTAGCAGTAGACCGATGCCCTATGCGCAGATTTTTCACTAATTTT
>JBJEDD010000262.1:0-1649 GCA_051871715.1 Muribaculaceae bacterium
TTTTTTTGATGATTGGCAAGGGTAGGGCTCGCTTCACGGTCTTGTCAACTCCGGTATAGACGTGTTTGAATGGGAAACGGTCATCAATGAGTTCTTGCTCGACTGCTCGATTGTAGGTCGCGCGTAAGATGCGCGAGTAGAACGAGATAGTATTCATCGTGAGACCCCGGCGCTTAAGCCACGCCTCGTAGCTCTGCATTACTTCGGGCGATAGGGATTCAAGCATAATATCCTCATTATTACGGTAGTTTTTGAAACTACTTAAAGCCGAGCTGTAGGTTTCAGCAGTGCGGATATTGCCATTTTCACGCAGATTGGTAATCACCTCATCCATAAAGACAAACAACGATTGCTTGACCGAATAATAGTTGTACATCTCCACGATATCATCGGCTGAATAACTGAATTTGCGGCTATCCAACTTGCGAATAATTCGCCCGAAACGCTCGAGGTCATTGTGGATATTCTCTTGTAACGTGAGAATAGCCGGACGAACCTTCCCACCAGAATCGATGGCTATTGACGAGGTCCTTGAATCCCACTCATGCGGGTAAATGTGGTAAGGTGACAGCACTTGCCTCACCTTGCGTTCGTGGATTACTTGGTAGTAGATGCTACCGGGATTGTCACTGACTGTTGAGGGTCTGAATTTTACTCTAACTGATGCCATAGTAGTAAATTAGATAGTTATTGGTAAAAAATTCCGTAAAATGTGTAAAGATAATAATTGCACATTTGTTATCTTTGCAGTAATTTTAAAAGAACTATTAACAAAAACTTGAATATGGTTAATTTTGATTATCAAACACCTACTCGCCTCATCTTCGGGCGTGGTGTAGTTGCCGAGAAATTGGCGTCTGTAATGAAGAACTATGGACCTCGTGTGCTGATCACCTATGGCGGAGGCAGCATCAAGCGCTCGGGCTTATATGACCAAGTAATTAACATCTTGAAAGATAAGGAAATCTATGAATTACCGGGCATTGAGCCCAACCCCAAGTTCAATCCCAGTGTGCTTGATGGCGCTCGCATATGCAAGGAACACAATATTGATGTCATCCTGTCGGTGGGTGGCGGCTCGGTGCTCGACTGCACCAAGGCTATTGCCGGCTGCGCCTGCTCAGATGCCGACCCCTGGGATGTTGTCACTATGAAGGTACCGACTCTCAAGGCAGTTCCTATTGTAGACATAATCACCTTGGCTGCCACCGGCTCGGAGTACGATAGCGGAGCGGTAATCTCGCGCACCGAGACCAACGACAAGTTGGCATATTTCTCAAAGCACGTATTCCCGGCTGTATCGTTCATCGACCCCACCTACACCTTCACATTGCCTATCAAGCAGACCCTCGCCGGTGTCGCCGATTGCATCAACCACATCATGGAGCAGTACTTCTGCGGCGAGCATATAGAGATGAATGATGCCTTCATGGAAGGTGCCATAAAATCGCTGATGAAAAATGTGCGCATAGTGCTCCGCGAGCCCGAGAACTATGAGGCTCGTGCCGAGATTTTCTATGCAACAACACTTGGCTGCAATGGCATTTATGCCTTGGGCAACTCCGAGAGCGGATGGCCTATGCACTCCATCGAACATGCCTTATCGGGACACTACGATATCACACATGGCGAGGGCTTGGCAATTGTTA
>JBJEDD010000263.1:0-6270 GCA_051871715.1 Muribaculaceae bacterium
TTCAGTACCCGGACCCGGGCTCGAACCGGGATGGGTCGCCCCAACGGTGTTTGAGACCGTCGCGTCTACCGATTCCGCCATCCGGGCGCGAGTGCAAAGGTAGACATTTTTTTTACTTTGACAAAGGATTTTCCCTACTTTTTTCGATTTTATGAAATTTTTGTCGTATTTTTGTGCAAATTTCTCGATGATGAATACACCGACACAGCGCCCGTTGATAGGGCTCACCCTCGAGCAACTGCGCGACGTAGCCGCCACAGTAGGCCTCAAGCCCTTTGCTGCCAAGCAGATGGCGGCTTGGCTGTACTGTCGCAATGTCTCGTCAATCGATGAGATGACCGACCTCTCCAAGGCGGCACGTGCTCGATTGGTCGCCGAGGGCTATTGCATCGGACGCTCTGAGCCCATCGCCTCGGCGGTCAGCGCCGACGGCACGGTCAAGTACCTCTTTGAGGGTGTCCCCGGGCATGCCGTCGAGTCGGTATTCATCCCCGATGGCGACCGCGCCACCCTGTGTGTCTCCTCCCAAGCCGGCTGTCGCATGGGTTGCACTTTCTGCATGACCGGGCGTCAAGGCTTCCACGGCAACCTCTCAGCCGCCGCCATCATCAACCAAATCCTCTCGGTGCCCGGCACTGACGACCTCACCAACATAGTCTTCATGGGCATGGGCGAGCCTACCGACAACCTCGATGCCGTGATGAGCGTCATCGAAATCCTCACCGCCGAGTGGGGCAAGGCATGGAGTCCCAAGCGCATCACCGTCTCGACTGCCGGCAACCTCAAGGGCTTGAAGCGCCTGGTCGAGCAGACCAAGGTGCACATCGCCGTGAGCCTCCACAACCCCTTCAGCGCCGAGCGTGCCGCCATCATGCCCATCGAGCGCGCTTATCCCATCGCCGAGTTGTGGGATATGCTCCGACAATACGATTGGGCACACCAGCGCCGCCTATCGGCAGAGTATGTGATGTGGCGCGGCGATAACGACTCCATGCGCCATGCCAATGCCTTGGCACACTTGCTCCGCGGCTCCTCGGCGCGGGTCAACCTCATCCGCTACCATGCCCTGCCCGGCTCGTCGCAGCAACCCCCGTCGACAGCGGCTATGGAAGCCTTCCGCGACCGTCTCAACGATCTCGGCATCAACGCTACCATCCGAGCCTCGCGTGGCGAGGATATCGATGCCGCCTGCGGCATGCTAGCCGGCAAGAATAATAACAACGAACTAACTTAAAGACCACCTATAATATATGCATGACAAAATAAAAGTGGGAATCACCCACGGTGACATCAACGGCATAGGCTACGAGGTTATCCTCAAGACCCTTGAGGACAATCGCATCCTCGAGCTATGCACCCCCATAGTATATGGCTCGGCAAAAATTGCCGCAACCTGGCGCAAAATCCTCCAAATGGGACCTGTGCCTTTCAGCCAAATCGATAACCCCGAGGTAGCGCGCCACGATGCCAATAATATAATTAATGTGGTGGGCGAGGAAGTCCACCCCGAGCCGGGTGTAGCCTCCGCCGAGGCGGGACGTGCCGCGTTCATCTCCCTGGAGCACGCTGTAGCCGACCTCAACCGCGGACGCATCGATGCCTTGGTGACCGCCCCTATCAACAAGGCTACCATTCACAGCGACCAATTTGACTTCCCGGGTCACACCGAGTATCTCGAGGCAGTGGCTGCCGATGAGAAGTCCAAGGCGCTGATGATACTATGCAACGAAAATATGCGCGTGGCTCTGCTCACCACGCACACGCCCATTGCCAAGGTGGCTGCGACCGTCACCGTTGACAATATCATCGAGCGGCTCAAGGCCTTTGACCGCTCGTTGCGTCGTGACTTCGGCATCCAATCGCCCCGCATTGCGGTCCTCGGGCTCAATCCCCATGCCGGCGATGGCGGCGTCCTCGGCACCGAGGAGCGCGACATCATTGCTCCGGCAGTGGCTCAGGCTCGCGACGAGCGCATTTTGGCTTTTGGTCCTTATCCCGCCGACGGCTTCTTCGGCGCCGGCTCCTACACCCACTTCGATGGTATCCTCGCTATGTACCACGACCAAGGGCTGGCACCTTTCAAGGCGCTCGGCATGTCGTCGGGCATCAACTTCACTGCCGGCTTGCCCTTCGTGCGCACGTCGCCCGACCATGGCACCGGATTTGACATCGCCGGACGTGGCGTTGCCGAGCCCGACTCCCTGCGCGCTGCCATATATGCCGCTATTGATATAGTGCGCAACCGTCGCCGCTACGACGAGGCTTACCGCTCGCCCCTGCGCAAGCAGTACTACGAGAAAGGCTCTGATAATGTGGTTCTTGACTTATCCGGTGACGAATGAATTTCGCAATCATTGCAGCCGGCGAGGGCTCGCGATTAGTCGCTGAGGGGGTTGCATCCCCCAAGCCATTGGTTAACCTCGACGGGCGCCCCATGATCAGGCGCCTCGCCGACATCATGGTCGATGCCGGTGCCGAGACCATCGCTATCATCGTCAACGAGCACATGACCGAGGTCGCCCGATATATCAACGAGGTCCTTGCCGTAGAGTTGCCCGTGCCTGTAAGGCTTGTGGTCAAGACGACACCCGACTCGATGCACAGTTTCTACGAGGTGGCTCGCTTGCTCGGCGACGGCAAGTTTATCCTCACCACTGTTGACACCATATTCTCGCCTGTGGCTTTCAAGAAGTATGCGACAGCCTTCGAGAGCGATGACAGCCTCGACGGCTTCATGGCGGTGAGCGACTACATCGACGACGAGAAGCCCCTATATGTAGCCGTTGACGAGCAGATGCTTATCACCGGCTTCCTCGATGCGCCCACCGCGGATATCAAGTATGTGAGCGGTGGCATTTACGGCTTGCAGATGCCTCGTGCCGCCCAAATCCTTGACGACTGCATGAGCCGCGGTGTGAGCCGCATGCGCAATTATCAACGCGCCCTCGTTGATGCCGGCTTGCGCCTCAAGGCGGTGCCACTGGGCAAAATCATCGACGTCGACCATAGTAGCGACATCGTCAAGGCGCGTACACTTATTCAAGAGTTTGAAAATGAGCGTTAAAAGTCACATAAGAACCCTCTCAATGGCACTCACAATAGCCATGGCGTCGTGCTCGTCGGCAGACAAGGCAGCCGCCGGTGCGCCCACCGATACCTTTGCCGAGCAAGGCACCTTCAGCGCCGACTCTGCCTTGGCATTTACCAAGGCACAGACCGACCTCGGTCCTCGCGTGCCGGGTAGCGATGCCCATGCGCGATGTGTCGACTACCTGACTACGACTCTCAATCGCCTCGGTGCCGACACCGTGGCTATCCTAACGTCTAATGACGTGGCTTGGGATGGCACGCACCTGAATATCAAGAATATATGGGCACAATTCAACCGCGCGGCTTCGGCTCGTGTAATTCTTGTGGCTCACTACGACTCGCGCCCGTGGGCAGACCGAGAGGACGACCTCGCCGCTCGCAACATACCCATAGATGGTGCCAACGATGGTGCCGCCTCAGTGGGCATCATCCTGGAGATTGCGCGAAATATCGCCTCACAGCCTGCCGCGATCGGGGTTGATATCCTCTTCACCGACTGCGAGGACTATGGCATACGCGCCGACCGCGAGACCGAGGACGACTCCCAAGACTCCTGGTGCATCGGCTCGCGCCACTTTGCCGTCAACTCGCCATACAGTCCGGCGGCTCGCCCGCGCTATGGCATGCTCCTCGATATGGTCAGTGGCAAGAATGCTCGCTTCCACCGCGAATATTACTCGCAGCATTATGCCCCGATGCCCACCGCCAAGGTATGGGCGATGGCACGTCGTATGGGCTTCCAAAATCGCTTCCTCGATGGCGTCGGCGGGGCTGTCATGGACGACCATATTCCGCTGATACAAGCCGGGATACCCACGGTTGACGTTATCGAAAATCGAGCCGCCGACACCGAGGGATTCCCCTCCACATGGCACACTCACAATGATACTTATGACAATCTCGACCCCGTGTCTATGGATATCGTCGGGCGAGTGGTCCTCAACGTAATATACAACGAAAAACCTTGATATACAAATGACTATAGAAGAAAAACAAGCCGAACTGATTGACCAGTTTGTCGATATCGAGGACTGGCTCGACCGCTATGCCCAGATCATCGACCTCGGCAACGAATTGCCACCGATAGACGAGTCGCTCAAGACTCCCGACCGACTTATCGAGGGCTGCCAGAGCCGCGTGTGGCTCGATGCGCGTCTCGCCGACGATGGCACCGTACATTTTACCGCCGACTCCGATGCCATCATCGTCAAAGGCATCATCGCCATGCTCATTGATGTGCTCAACGGGCACACCCCCGACGAAATCCTTGCCGCCAACCTCCACTTCATCAACGACATCGGATTGGGCGAGCATCTGTCGCCGACGCGCTCCAATGGCTTGCTCGCCATGGTCAAGCAGATGCACAACTATGCTCGCGCTTTCTCGTTGCTTCAACAATCGCATAAATCGTAAATCTATAACCCTCAAAATTAATAAGTTATGTTTAAAGACCATCCCAAAGGCCTTGTCCCGGCTGCCCTCAGTAATATGGGCGAGCGTTTCGGGTACTACATCATGAATGCCGTGCTGGTGCTCTTCTTGTGCTCCAAGTTCGGTCTCGACGAGGAGACCAGCGGCATCATCTACTCGGTGTTCTATGCCGGCATCTATGTGCTGAGCCTCGTCGGCGGTTTCATCGCCGACCGCACCCAGAACTACAAGGGTACCATCACCCGCGGTATCATCATCATGGCTATCGGCTATGCCATCCTCTCCATTCCCATCCTTGCCACAGCAGAGAACAGCACACAATTGCTCGTGCTTACTTGTGTGGCATTGTTCCTCATTGCCTTCGGCAACGGCTTGTTCAAGGGCAACCTCCAAGCCATTGTGGGTCAACTCTATGACAACCCGCAGTATGCACACAAGCGCGATGCCGGCTTCCAGATTTTCTATGTATTCATTAATGTGGGCGGTCTTATTGCACCCTTTGTGGCACCCGCGTTGCGCTCGTGGTGGCTCGGCGTTCACAGCCTCCAATACAACGCACAGTTACCTGCCCTTGCTCACCAATACCTTGGTGGGACCATCGATGAGACCGGTATGAGCAACCTCAACGAGTTGGTTACCAAGGTCGGTGGCACCATTGCCGATGCCCCCGATGCCCTCCACAATTTCTGTACTCAATATCTCGACATCTTCAACACCGGTATCCACTACTCGTTCATCGCCTCAGTGGCTGCCATGCTCATCTCGCTCACTATATTCTTGTGGTGCAAGAACCGACTTCCCAATCCTGCCAAGCGCGAGGCTGTCGCATCGGTACAATACACCGCAGAGGAGAAACTCGCCATGGCAAAGGAAATCAAACAACGCATGTTAGCCCTCTTTGCCGTGCTCGGTATCGTGGTATTCTTCTGGTTCTCCTTCCACCAGAATGGCACATCGCTGTCGTTCTTCGCTCGCGACTTCGTGGTGACCGATGCGGTTGCCCCCGAGATTTGGCAAGCCGTCAATCCCTTCTTTGTGATAGTCCTCACCCCGCTGGTGATGTTGCTGTTCAGCAGCCTCGCTGCCCGTGGCAAGGCAATATCGACACCGATGAAGATAGCCTTCGGTATGGGTATCGCCGCCATGGCATACATCTTCTTGAGCGTCTTCTGCCAGCAGATGGGTTACCCCTCAGCCGAGGAGTTCCGCAACCTCGACCCCACCACTGCCGAGGCATGGAAGAGCGGTTTCTGGATTATGTTTGTGCTCTACTTCTTCCTCACAGTAGCAGAGTTGTTTATCTCGCCGCTGGGCTTGTCATTCGTGTCCAAGGTAGCGCCCAAGAACATGCAAGGTCTGTGCCAAGGCTTGTGGCTGGGTGCCACCGCCGTGGGCAACTGCCTTCTCTTCCTCGGTCCCAAGATGTACAATGCTCTGCCCATCTGGCAAGCATGGGCTGTATTTGCCGTCATCTGCCTCATCTCTATGGGCGTGATGCTCGGCATGGTCAAGTGGCTTGAGCGAGTCACCGCCTCCGCTGAGTAATCTCCATACAATACCCCTATATAAGGCGCTGCCACCCCGGTAGCGCCTTTACTGTTTTAGGGTCGGCGATAGGGCCAATAGGGCTAATATGCCCAATAAGGTCAATGTGAGATGGGTTGCTTTTTAGCGTGGTTTTTTTTCTCGGGGAAGTGGGTGGACTCGGGGGCGTAGCCGTTGACTTGGAGGCGGAGGAATGAGTTTTCG
>JBJEDD010000264.1:0-24133 GCA_051871715.1 Muribaculaceae bacterium
TGAAGATGTTGAAATTTTTCATAGTAATGTTGGATTAAGTGGTTAGTGAATAATTTATGGCGCAAAGGTACAAGAATAATTGCAATTGTGCAAATTTTTCTGGAAAAAAATTTACTCAATTGCAAGTTTAGGGTTTAGGGTTTATGGTTTAAGGGCGCCTTTCGGCGCGGTTGATAGCTAATATAGCTATTATAGCTAATGTGGCTGATTTAGGTGGGCGGAGATGTGTGCTTGCAACCCTTCCAGGGTTGTTTTCTTTTTTTCTTGGGGACCCCAGGGAGGGCTTCGCCCACCCTGGGGTTAGTGATGATGAGACCCCGCCGGGGTCTTTTTGCTTGAGTATAAGCAACCCGCGCTGCGGGTTGTGCTTTGTTGGGGAGCGGCGATCCCCACGTAGGCTCACGCCAATGTGGGGTTTCGCATGAGGAACCTGCTCCGCAGGTTCTTGCGGCGCTGATAGGGCTAATAGTGCGCTGATGTTGTGCGGAGGAAGGCGGAGCCGAAGCGGGCGACGGCGGCGCGAGTGAGGTCATCGCGGAATTGTGGGGCGGCGATGGAGATGAGGAGGCGCGCACGCTGGGCGAGGTCCTTGCCACGGAGGTCAACAGCACCATATTCGGTGACGATGTAGTTAGTCTGGAAGCGTGTGGTGACCACGCCTGCACCGGGGGTGAGAATGGGTTTGATTTTGTTGAGTCCCTTGTTGGTGGTGGCAGTCATCGCTAGGAATGAGATGCCACCCTCGCTGCGCGAGGCGCCGTAGACAAAGTCGTGCTGCCCACCGACGCCCGAGAAGATGCGCTCGCCGATGGAGTCGGCGCATACTTGTCCGGTAAGGTCAATCTCGAGGCATGAGTTAATGGACACTACGCGAGGATTTTGGGCGATGCGGAACGGGTCGTTGGTCCAAGCGACGTCGCGGAAAATCATATCGGGGTTGTAGTCCATAAGGTCGTAGAGTTTGCGCGAGCCGAGCGCAAGAGAAGCGACCGACTTGCCCGGCTCGACCTTTTTGAGGCTATTGTCGATGACACCGCTCTGAATAAGTGGCAGCACGCCGTCGGTCATCGCCTCGGTATGCAATCCGAGGTGTTTATGGTCGGCGAGGGCACGAATAACGGCATTGGGAATACCCCCTACCCCTATCTGGAGTGTAGCGCCGTCGGGAATGATTTCGGCGATGAAGTTGCCGATTTTGATCTCGGCGTCATTTGGCACGGCAGTGGGGACCTCGACCAGGGGGTCGTCGACCTCGACACAGGCATCGATGTCGCGGATATTGATGACCGGGTCGCCGAATGAGAAGGGCATATGAGGGTTAATCTGGGCGATGACCACGCGGGCGCACTCGACAGCGGCGGTGGCGAGGTCGGCAGAGACGCCGAAACTCACATTCCCCTCCTTGTCGGGGAGGGAGCAGTTGATGAGGGCGACATCAATGGGGCAAGTGCCGTCGCGGAACAACGCGGGCACCTCGCCGAGGAAGCGCGGAATTGTGGAGCCGTAGCCGCAGTCGAGCCAATGGCGCACCGAGTTGGAAACGAAGAACGAGCGCAGGGTGAAGTGGTCCTTGAGGGGCTCGATGCAATATGGCGCGGGGCGGTCGGCAACGGCAAAGGCGTTGTAAATCACCACGTCGCGGAGGTCGGCGAGGCGATCGGCGAGGGCTGCACAGAGGGTTTCGGGAATAGATGTACTACCTTGAATGAAGATGTGGTCGCCGCTGTTGATGAGGGACATAGCCTCGGCGGCGGTCATATAAGTTCCTTTCATATGGGGTTGCTTTGGTGGAAAATGGCGAGGCGCTCAGCGAGGTTGTCGAAGTCGCTATCACTGACGAGTGTAGAGATGCACACACGGAGCCCCTCTTGGCAGGAGCCGGTGGAGCGTAGCGGGATGGTGGCGATGCCGTGACGCAGGAGAGCGGCATGGATTTGCTCGCCGGTAAAGCCCTTATAACCAACGGTGAAGAAGAAGCCATCGGCAATGGGAGCATCGCCGTCGTGCGAATAAACGATGTGAAAGCCGTTGTCGGCAAAGATTTTCTTGGCACGCTCGGCACGGCGCCCATACTCAGCACAATCGGCGACGAAGTCCAACTTACCATCGACAGCGGCACCGAGCATGGCGGCATAGGCATATTGGGCAGAGTGGCAGACGCCTGACGAGGCGCAATAGAGGACGCCGAAGACATAAGCGTCGCCGAAAGTGGGCATCTCGTAGAACGAGCGTATGAAGTCGCTGGTACTGTCGCAGACTGTCTCGGACATGCACACCATAGCGACGCGCTGCCCGGCATAACTGAACATCTTGGAGGCGGAAATCAGCAAGATATAATTGTCGGTGTATCGAGCGACAGTGGATACAAACGGAGGCTCGTAGGGGCGACCAAGCGGCTTGCGGAAGTCCATGGCAAAGTAAGCAAGGTCCTCAACCACAAAGACATCGTACTTGGTAGCCATGCGACCGATGATTTCCAATTCCTCGTCGGTGAGGTTGAACCATGCTGGATTGTTGGGGTTGCTGTAGATGAGCGCCGAGACCTTGCCCGACGAGAGGATGCTCTCAAGTTTGGCTTCCAACTTGGCACCACGATACTCATAGATATCGAATTGCTCGGTATTGAGCCCGAGGAGTTTGGCTTGATTTCGTTGAGCGGGGAAACCGGGATTAATATATAATATTGTGTCGGCGCCGGGCTTGCGCTGCCCGAGGAGGATGAAGAGGGTGAAACTTGCCTGCATGGAGCCGACAGTGGGGACAATGCAGCGAGGCGGGATATCCAGGTCGAGGAACGCCTTGACGAAGCGCGAGCCGTTCTCCTTGAGGGGTTTGATGCCGATGATATTGGGATATTTGTTTGCGACGCCCTGTTTGTGCGCCTCCATTTCGGCATTAATGCCGACGAGGCTGGGAGGCAAGCCGGGATTGCCCATCTCAAGGTGAACAAACTGTGTGCCCGAGGATCGCTCCATCTCGGCAGCGACTGCGCATATCTGGCGAATGGTAGCAGTATTCATATCAATGACGCCAATGCGGTCGATGGCATGCTGCAGGGTATCTTGACCCAGAGGGAAAGTTGTTGCCATATGTGTGCTATTTAGGTTGTTAGGTAGTAATGGTTATGCTTATTTAATGACAGATTGAGCCACAGCGAGCCCGTGGTTAAAGGCTTTGATATTAGCATCAACGATGGCTTGTCCCTTAGCACCGAAGACACGACGGATGCCGTCGGCTAGCAAGTCGGGAGCGATGCCGAGGATGGGAGCACAGGCACCGAGGAGCACCATATTGGACGAGCGCGGCGAGGCGATTTCCTTGGCGGCGGCATCCACATCGAAGGCAATGACGCGCGGGCGCTGCTGCAACTCGGCTTCCACTGCCGACATCTCGGGATAGTTGGTGATGTTTACAAAGGGGACCGTATTAGTAACAATCCAGCCCGAGTCGGGGTTGAGATATCCGGCATAACGCAACGCCTCCATAGGCTCGAGGGAGACCACCAAGTCGGCGGCTCCGCGAGCAATCAAGTCGCTGTGGATGGGGCCGGAGGATAGGCGCAGGTTGGACTGCACGTCGCCACCGCGCTGACTCATACCGTGGACCTCGGCTTGCTTGATATATAGGCCCTCCTCGAGGGCAGCAACGCCGATAATAGTGGCGATGGAAAGGATGCCCTGACCACCCACGCCGGCAAGTATTATATCTTTTTTCATGGTATATTTTACTGATTAAGAGGTTGTTAAAACTGTGTAGACTCACTTATTTCTTAGCGGCGGCATGGCGGCGAGCAGTCTGGATGCACTCGCGACGCGAGACTATGACCGATAGCCCGGGGTAGTCGATTTCCTCCTTGAACATGCGCATCATATCGTCGTGATTGCGCGGCAGGGAGTCGATGGTGCGCACATGCTCGGGAGCGGCGCCCAAACCGCGGCAGATGTCCTCAAGTTTGCCGGTGCCTTGCGAGTCCTGCCCGCCGGTCATGCCTGTGGTGAGGTTGTCGCTGATAATCACGGTGATAGGCGAATTTTCGTTGATTGCATCAAGGAGTCCGGTCATGCCCGAATGGGTGAACGTAGAGTCGCCGATAACAGCCACCGAGGGGTGCTGACCGGCATCGGCAGCGCCCTTAGCCATGGTGATTGAAGCGCCCATATCGACGACGCTGTCGATGGCATTGAAAGGCGCGAGCCAGCCCAGGGTGTAGCAACCGATGTCGCCGAAGACCTTGGGATTGGGATACTGGGCGAGCACATCATTGAGGGCATGATATACATCGCGGTGCCCGCAACCCTGACACAGAGCCGGCGGACGCGGGGCTACAATCTCGGAGGCGGCGGCGCAGTCCAAAGCAGGCAAGCCTACAGCGGCACGCACGGCATCGGGCGATAACTCGCCGGTGCGAGGCAATTCGCCCGAGAGGCGCCCCTTGACCTGTGTACCGTGGTCGATAAAGCCACGGAGTCGCTCCTCGATGAAAGGTTGCCCCTCCTCGATGACCAAGATGGAGTCGCACTCGCCAGCCATGCGCCGGATAAGCGACTGAGGAATAGGATATTGAGCAATTTTGAGCACCGGGAACGGGCAGCCGTCGGGGAAATTCTCCATGAGATAGTTGTAGGCGATACCCGAGGCGATGATACCCATCGAGTGGTCGGGAGCGTCGATATATTTATTATAAGGAGAAGTCTCGGAGACACTGCGTAGTTCGTCCCAGATGCGGAGGACCTCCTTGTAACGCACCTTGGAGTTTCCGGGCATGAGGACCCACTGGCGAGTGTGCTCGGGATACGATAGCGGTTGTTCGGGAGCCGGAGTATCGGCGCCGGCGACCACGGCGCGGGAGTGGCACAGGCGCGTCACCATGCGCATCATCACGGGCATCTGCCACTTCTCGGAGAGTTCAAATGCAGCGGCAGCCATATCGTAAGCCTCCTGCTGATTGGAAGGCTCGAAGGTGGGGATGAAAGCAAATTCGGCATAGAAGCGGGAGTCCTGCTCGTTCTGCGAGGAGTGCATCGAGGGGTCGTCGGCAGCGACAACGATGAGTCCGCCGTTAGCGCCGGTCATCGCCGAGTTGACAAAGGGGTCGGCGCAGACATTCATGCCCACATGCTTCATGCACACCATGGCGCGCTTGCCGCAGAACGACATGCCCAGCGCCTCCTCCATGGCGGTTTTTTCGTTTGACGACCAATGGCTATGGATGCCTCGCTCGCGAGCCACGGCATTGGATTGAATGTATTCGGTAATTTCGGTTGAGGGTGTTCCGGGGTAGGCATAGACGCCCGATAAGCCCGCATTGATGGCTCCCAGAGCCAAGGCTTCATCGCCCAAAAGCAATTGCTTGATGTGTCCCATGGTAGGTAAAGGTATGATTTGGTTAGGTTAGTTTTTCGGTATTAGACCATCGTTGCCGATGTCTGTGGCAAATGTACAAAAAAAGAATGAAAAAAATACTGCTTTTTCGAAATAAAATAATAAAAAAGCGAGTTGAGAGGCACGGGGCGTCTCAACTCGCGTTGAAAATATCTCTGTGGTATTAAAGTTGGCTATCGGGATTGAGGTTGGCGCTCTCGATGTCCTTGAAATACTTATAGGTCTGCACCATGAGTTCGGCGCAGGCATCTTCGTCGGCGACGATGATAGCCTTGCGGTGCATCTGGAGGGCAGAGATGGTCCACATCTGCGATACGGCGCCTTCGACACCAGCCTTGAGAGCACGAGCCTTGTTGTGACCGTTGACGATGAGAAGGACGCTCTTGGCATCGCAAATAGTGCCGACGCCCACGGTGAGGGCTGTCTTGGGCACCAAGTTGACGTCGTTGTCGAAGAAGCGCGAGTTGGCGATGACGGTATCCTGGGTGAGGGTCTTCATGCGAGTGCGCGACGAGAGCGACGAGCCGGGCTCGTTGAAGGCGATGTGACCGTCGGGGCCAACACCACCGAGGAACAAGTCGATGCCGCCATAGGAGGCAATCTTCTCCTCATAGCGGCGACACTCAGCCTCGGGGTCCTCGGCATTGCCGTTGAGGATGTTGACCTGGTCGGCGGGGATGTCGATTTGGTTGAAGAAATTGGTCCACATGAAGGTGTAGTAGCTCTGGGCGTGGTCGCGGGGTATGCCACAGTACTCGTCCATATTGAAGGTAACGACATGCTTGAAGGATACCTTGCCGGCTTGGTTGAGCTTGATGAGTTCGCGGTACATACCTAATGGCGAGCTGCCGGTTGGACATCCGAGGACAAAGGGTTTTTCAGCAGTAGGCTTAGCCTCGTTGATGCGAGCAGCCACATAGTTAGCCGCCCAGCGAGAAACTTCGGCGTAGGTCGGCTCGATGATTAGTCTCATTGTTTTATTGATATTTGGGTTTTGGGTTAGTGTTTCAGGTCTTTAGTTGTGCAAAGTTAACACTTATCTGCGGTATGTCAAAATAATTTTTAACGAAGAGGCGATAATTGAAAATAAATGACTATATTTGCCCTGCAAAACGCAAAAAGAGAAATGAGTGAACAAAGCAAATATGTCATCACCATCGGACGCAGCTTCGGCGCCGGGGGACGCGCGTTGGGCAAGATGCTTGCCGAAAAACTTGGTATCGCGTACTACGACAAGGAGTTGCTGGGCGAAGCGGCGGAGAAAGCGGGGCTGAGCAAGTCGTTGTTTGAGCGCAACGACGAGCGCGCGCCGGGTATCTTGGGCGGATTGGCATCGTTGAGCATCGGCTACAGCGCCATCTCGTGGTACACGTCGCCGGGAGGAACTACCGCCGACACTGTATACAAGGCACAGAGCGAGTTTATACGCCGTGTGGCGTCGGAGGGTCCGTGCGTAATCGTCGGGCGCACAGCCGATTATATACTGCGCGACTATCCGAATGTATTCAACATCTTCCTGCACGCGCCCGAGGACTCATGCATCGCTCGCATCCTCAGCCGCAACGACTGTTGCGACGAAGAGCGCGCCCGCGCCGCCCTGCGCCGCACCAACAAGTTGCGCGCCGAGTATTACAACTACTACACCGACCGTCATTGGGGACAAGCCGACTCGTATCACCTGACCGTCGACTCGTCGACAATGCCTATGGACACACTTGCAGACTTCATTATCCAATATTTGAAAATATTTTTAACAAATAACACGAAATGACCAGCGAAGACGACAAAAGGCTTAAGAACGACCCCGACGGGCTGCTCACCTATGAGTATATCGCCAACAATATCGAGAGCATAGATGCCGACATTGAAACCTTGATAGCCAACCTTGTACGCGTGGACATCTCGGGGCAATTCACCGCCTCGGCAGCACGCTACCTGCACGCTATCGATGCCGAGCGCTATGCGGGCGCCATCAGCGAGTTGGTAGCCGCGACCATCGCCAAGGACCGCGAGCACCGCTATCTGCAAGACATCCTCACGGGTGTGTATGGCGCCGACTATGCCGAGCACGCCGCCGAGTTGCAAGCCAAAGACGACAACTTCCGTCGCATTTACAAACGTCTCTTTCCCAATCCCGACTCACTATGAAACTGATTATTAACCCTGTAGCCGCGTTGACTATGGCGGTAGCCTTGCTGTGCGCCTCGTGCAACAAAGCCACTGCCGCCGACCCGGCACCCACAACCACTACCGACACAATGACCGCAAACATCGACACAACAGGCACCAAGGTGCGCATCGAGACAAGCATGGGCACTTTCACCGTGCTACTGTATAACGACACGCCCATCCACCGCGACAACTTCGTGAAACTCGCCTCGGAGGGCTACTACAACGGGACGCTCTTCCACCGCGTCATCAACCAATTCATGGTGCAAGCCGGCGACCCCGCCTCGAAGACCGCACAACCCGGACAAATGCTGGGCTCGGGCGACCCGGGCTACACCCTCGAGGCAGAGATACGCTTCCCGCAACGCTTCCACAAGCGCTACACCCTGGCAGCCGCGCGCACCGGCGACCAGGTGAATCCCGAGCGCCGCTCCTCGGGCTCGCAATTCTATGTAGTGACCGGCACCAAGGTGCCCGAGGCGGCACTCCCGCAACTCGAGGCACGCATCAATAACAGCATGGCTCAGAGCATCTTCAACGGGCTCGCCCAGCAACACATGGACGAGATACGCGCCATGCAAGCCGCCGGCGACCAAGCCGGACTCAAAGCCTTGCAGGACAAGTTGGTGGCTGAGACCGAGGCACAAGTCGCCGCCAATCCCTTCACCCTCACCCCCGAGATGAAGAAAGCCTACACCGAAGTGGGCGGTGCACCCCACCTCGACGGGCAGTACACTGTATTCGGCGAGGTTATCGAGGGCATGGAGGTCATCGATAACATCGAGAAGGTGGAGACCGACCGCAACGACCGCCCCACCACCGATATCCGCATCATCAGCACCACAGTAATCCCCGCCAAGTGATAGAAGTCACTCGCCACGTCCTCGACAACGGGCTGCGGGTGGTTGTCAACCACGACCCGGCGGTGTCGATGGCAGCCGTCAATATCCTATACAACACCGGTGCGCGCGACGAGAGCCGTGCGCTCACCGGCGTTGCGCATCTGTTTGAGCACCTGATGTTTGGGGGCTCGGTCAACGTGCCCGACTTCGACCTCGAACTCTCCGACGCCGGCGGCTCGTCGAATGCATGGACTTCGTGCGACTTCACCAACTTCTACGACGTGCTCCCTGCGGTGAATATCGAGACGGCGCTCCACATCGAGAGCGACCGCATGCTGGCGCTCGCCTTTGACCCGCACAGCCTCGAGGTGCAGCGCGGAGTGGTCATCGAGGAATTCAAGCAGCAATGCCTCAACACGCCCTACGGCGACTTGATGCACCACTTGCGAGCCGCGGTCTACAGACCCGAGCACCCCTACTCGTGGCCGGTCATCGGCTTGACTCCCGACCACATAGCCGCGGTGACCGACGAGGATGTCCGCCGCATATTTTACTCGCACTACGCGCCCAACAACGCTGTGCTTGCCATCTCGGGCAATATAGAGCCTAATCGGGCTATAGCCCTGATAGAGAAGTGGTTTGGCGACATACCGCGGCGCGAGATAGCCCCGCGACGGCTGCCCGAGCCGGGCTTCCCGACCTCGCGAATTGACCTCACCGCCCGGGGCAACGCGCCGGTGCCGTCGCTCGCCATCGCCATCCCGATGGACCCCTACGGCACTCGCAATTACTTCGTTGCCGACTGCATCACTGACATCCTGTCGGCAGGCACGTGCAGCCGCATTTACCGCGACATGGTCGCCGGTGGCGACGGCACAGTGGTGGATGCCGATGCCTCGATCATCGGCTGCGAGCACCCGGGGATGCTGATGCTATCGGCACGCCTGCGCGATGCCGCAGATGCCGACACTGTAGCCGAGCGCTTACTCGCTCATGTACAAGCACTTGCAGGCGACAAGCCTGTCACAGCGCACGAACTGGAGCGCACGCTCAATCGCTTTGAGTCAACCTTTGCCCTGGACAATCTCGACATCTCCGCGCGAGCCTTCAACATCGCCCTTGCAGAGATGCATGGCGAGGACATCAACGCCACCGTGCCACGGCAACGAAGCATCACAGCCGATGACATCGCCTCGGCTGCGTCAATACTTGCCAACACCCCGGCAGTGGTGTTGCGCTATGTGCGTTGACCGAAAATGCGGCTCCCTACCCTCACCATCGTGGCTCCCGCCTCCACAGCGAGCAGATAGTCGTCGCTCATGCCCATCGACAGGGTGTCAAATCCCACCAAGTCGGGGCACATCTCCTTGACCTTGTGAAATACCGCAGCAATGTCGCGGAAGTCGGCACTGATGCGCTCGCGGTCGTCGGTGTGCGATGCCATGCCCATAATTCCGCAGATATGTACAGCCTTGAGCGACTGATACTTGTGCTGAGAGAAGTAGTCGAGTACCTCCTGCGGGTCAAAACCCGTCTTGGTATCCTCTGCAGCCACATGGACCTCGAAGAGCACACGAGTGACCACGCCGCGGCGCTCCGACTCGGCATCGATAAGGTTCAAGAGGCGCTCGGAGTCGACGCTCTCGATGAGCGACACTCGCCCCACCAACGCCTTAACCTTATTGGTCTGCACATGCCCGATGAAATGCCAGCGGATATCCGCCGGCAACAGCGCCTGCTTGGCGAGCAGTTCTTGCACACGGCTCTCGCCGAAATCGCGTTGCCCGGCACGATAAGCCTCCATCATAGCCTCGGCAGTGTGGAATTTGCTCACAGCCACCAAGGTCACCTCATCGGGCAACGAGATGATGACATCAGCCAATGCGCGGGGGATTGCTCTCATCAGTCCTTGACTTGCATACGGTAGACATCCATCAGCGGGGTCTCGGCGATGGATACAATCTCGTAGTCGGCGGCGCTACCCTTCATATAAGCGAGGAAATTGTCATACGCCTCCTTGAAGCCGATGGCTTGGACCAAGATCTGAGTAATCGAGCGCTTCTCGGCGCCGGTCTTCTCGTCAATCATGATGAAAGCCACCTTGACCAGATACCAGCGGTCGCCACCCTCGTTGAACGAAATCTCGGCAATGCGCGAGCGCTTTACGGCAGCGACATCAAATTCGCCGGAGATAAACGGGCGTTGCTCCTCGGTGATGCGCGCCTCAGCCTCGGTGAAGGTGAGGGCGTCAACCAAGTAAGGCTCGGTAACTTTCTTCACCGAGCCGCCTTCTTGCATCTTATCGTATCTTACTTTACATTCAAACCAATTTGCCATAGTATTTGTAATAATATAATAATGTGTATCAACTTTGCTCCGTGGAGCAATGCAAAGGTACAAATTTTCCATAATTTGGCAATCATTTCGTCGCAAAAATAAAAGTTGGGCGAAAAATATGCTGAAAAACATAATTTTAGAAAATATCCAGTTTACAACCTGACAATCAACGCGTTAAGTCATCAAAAGTGACAAAAATGCCATAAAAATCGTAAAAAAATTGCCGTTTTAAATGTTAAAATCGAAAATTTTTGGCTATTTTATGCTAAAATTAATTGGAAAGTGATTAACTTTGCAAAAACTTACCCGGTCGTCCGGAGGGATGACTGTGCTTCAAAAACTAAAAAAGAAACAAAAAACAAACATTTAATAATTTTATGTCTAACTTATTCTTAGTATGAAAAAGCTGTTTTTATTACTTGTGGCATTACTCGCCATTGGCTTGTGCGCATCAGCTCAGACGCGAACAGTCAAGGGTACAGTAGTTGATGCCGCTACTGCAGAGCCCCTGATCGGCGCTTCAGTTACAGCTGCAGGTAGCACTATGGGTGTCACCACCGACCTCGACGGTGACTTTACCATTGTTGTACCCACATCTGTGAGCCAGCTGACAATCTCTTACGTGGGCTATCAGACACAAAAGGTGACAATCGGCGAAGGCAAACTCATGGTGCAGATGCACGCTGAGCAGAACGTCCTCGACGAAGTCATCGCAGTTGCATACGGTACTGCCAAGCGCTCGGAGTACACCGGTTCGGCAGCCGTAGTGAAAGCCGACCAACTCGAAGACGTGATGGTATCTACCGCTACCAACGCTCTTAGCGGTCGTGCTTCAGGCGTACAGATTATCAGCTCCAACGGTCAGCCGGGTGAGCAACCCTCAGTGCTGATTCGTGGTGTCGGCTCCATCAACGCATCTACCGCACCTCTCTACGTAGTTGACGGTGTTCCCTACAGCGGTGACCTCTCGGGTATCGCTACCAACGACATCGAGTCAATGACCGTATTGAAGGATGCCGCCTCCACCGCCCTCTACGGTGCTCGTGGCGCCAACGGTGTCATCCTCATCACCACCAAGCGTGGTAAGGAAGGCAACGCTCGCGTGACCTTCGACGCTCGCTGGGGTGTTAACGAACGCGCTATCCCCAACTATGACGTAGTGACCGACTCTCGCCAATACATCGAGCAAGTATATCAATCATTGTATATGACCTCGTTGATGACCGGTGCCAACGCCGGCAATACAGATGTTGCACGTCAGTATGCATTGGACAACCTGTGGTCGTCAATCGGCTACCAGACATGGACCGCACCCGCCGGACAATCCATCATCGGTGTTGACGGCAAGTTCAACCCCAACGCTACTCCCGGTTACTACAACGAAGCCGCAGGTTACTATTACCTGGCTGACAACTGGGAAGACCTCCAGCTCCGCAACGGTCTCCGTCAAGAGTATACCCTCTCGATTTCGGGTGGTACAGACAAGTTCACCTACTACCTCTCGGGTGCTTACCTGGGCGACGAAGGTATCATCACCGGATCGCACTTCCAGCGTCTCGCTACTCGTGCATCGGTTGACTACCAAGCCAAGCCCTGGTTGAAGATTGGTACCAACCTCTCTTACACCTATGTAAACTCGGGTTATCCCGACGAGCAGACATCATCAGGCTCGAACGGTAATGCCTTCCGTACCGCCAACGAGTGCGCCCCCGTATATCCTATGTACTTGCGTGACGCCAACGGCAACATTATTTATAATAAGGAGTACAATCGTCCTATCTATGACTACGGTGACGGCATGGCAGGAGCAGTCCGCAACTACTCACCTATGGCTAACCCGACCGGTGACCTCGCTTACAACCTCGAGGAGAACCTCATGGACATTCTCGATGCCAAGGCATACGCTATCCTCACCCCTCTGAAGGGTCTTACTCTTAATGCCAACATCGGCTACTTCGTAGACAACACTCGCTACCACTTGATTGCCAACCCCCTCTACGGTCAGTCGGCATCATACAATGGTCAAGCACTTCAAGAGCAAAGCCGTCTGCGCACCATCAACTCGCAGTTCCTCGGCGAATACCAGCGTACATTCAACGAGGTGCACAACGCATCGGTAATGGTTGGTTACGAAAGCTACTCGCTGAACAGCGAATATGTTGAGGCAATCGGTAACAACCTTTACAACCCCGGTCAGTGGGCAGTTAACAACACCATCGACCAACGTCGTGGCTACGGTGCCGCCAGCGAGTACAGCACTCGCGGCTGGATCGCTCGTCTCAAATATAACTATGCCGAGAAGTACTTCTTCCAGGCATCGTTCCGTCGTGACGCTTCTTCACGCTTCCATCCCGACAAGCGTTGGGGTTCTTTCTGGTCGGCAAGTGCCGCTTGGGAACTCGCCAAGGAGAAATTTATGCAAGACTTTGAGAACGTTGATATGTTGAAGATTAAGTTCTCGTTCGGTCAGAACGGTAACGATAACATTGGCAACTACTATGCATACGTAGACCAATACAACCTCACCGGTGAGAACGGCGTATTCAACGATGCTCAACTCTCCTACAAGGGTAATCCCGATATCACCTGGGAGACCTCGACCAACATCAACGCCGGTGTCGACTTCTCATTCTTCAAGGGCCGCATCTCCGGTACCGCCGAGTACTACCAGCGCACCGTGAGCGATATGCTCTTCAACATTCCCGTATCTCCCTCGTTGGGTTACAGCTCGATACCTATGAACGTAGGTAAGATCCGCAACAACGGTTTCGAAATCGACGCTAACTTCAACGTGCTCAACCTCCGCGATGTACAGGTTGACGTATTTGCCAACTTGACCATCCCCACCTCCAAGGTTCTCGAACTCTCGCCCGATATCCTCGACGGTGACGGCAACTGGTTCCCCACCTCAAGCCGTATCTTCTATGAGGGTGGCGCTCTCTACAACATGTACCTCGTAGATTATGCAGGTGTAGATCCCGAGACCGGTAAGGCACTCTACTGGGCACGCGAGCCGCTCTTGGATGACGAAGGCAACCAAGTGGTTGAAAACGGTATTGCTCGCTGGCAAGACGAAGAATACAAGACCGACAACTGGACCGACGCATACAACTCCAACCGCAAGGAAACCGGTAACATCATGCCTAAGGGCTACGGTGGCTTCGGCTTGAACGTTAAGGCTTACGGCTTCGACGCTTCTGTAACCTTCGCTTATCAGTTCGGTGGCAAGATTTACGACAACACTTACTCGTCGTTCATGCACGGCTTCAACACCTCGAGCATCGGTACCAACATCCACAAGGACCTGCTCAACGCATGGACTCCCACCAACACCAACACCGATGTACCTCGTCTGAGCAACTCCGACCAGTACACCCGTTCACTCTCGACCCGCTTCCTCACCTCGAGCAACTATCTGTCGCTCAACAACATCACTGTAGGCTACACCCTTCCCGAGAGCATCACCAAGAAGGCATACCTCCATGGTGTTCGCATCTACTTCGCAGCCGAGAACGTTGCTCTGTGGAGCAAGCGCAAAGGTCTTGACCCCCGTCAGGGCTTCACCGCATCGTCGAATGCAACCTACTCGCCCATCCGCAACTTCTCGGGTGGTATCCGCTTCTCATTCTAATCTGTTAACACCGATTTAATAGAATATACATTATGAAAAAGTATAATAAAATAATGAGCATCGTGCTGGCGGGTGCACTCTTGGCAGGTTGTAACGACCTTGACACAGAGCCCCAAGGCAGCACCGTGACCGCTGACCAGAAGTCAGATGTAGTTGCCGTAGACCCGAGCAAGGCTACCGCTGCTGTTACCGGTCTTACCGGTATGCTCGATGCCGCTGTTACCATTACAAGTGACCACTACGACTTCGGTCACCCCGCAATGATGCTTATGCTCGATATGCGTGGTGCCGACATGTACTCGATTTACTCGGGCTACAACTGGTTCATCTCACAGCAACGCTTGGCAGATGGTCTTCCTACCTCTGACACCCCCTACATGTTGTGGTCGTACAACTACAAGGTTGTCCGCGCTGCCAACAGCCTCCTCGCTACCCTCCGTCCCAACATCGACATGGAGGCTACCGATGAAGCAAGCCTGCAGACCAAGTACTACTTTGCACAAGGCCTTGCCTTCCGTGCTTATTCTTACCTGAACCTTGTACAGGAATTCCAATTCACCTATGCCAATAACCCCCAAGCACTCAGTGTTCCTATCCTGACCGATGAGAACGAGAATGAAGTTGCCGCCAACGGTGCACCTCGTGCCACCGTACAGGAAGTCTTTGACCTCATCATCGACGATCTCAACAACGCAATTGCATGCTTGGAAGGCAACCCCGTGACCGGTTCAGACCTCGTTAGCGCCAAGCCCAACCGTTTCGTCAGCGTCGCTGCCGCCTACGGTCTCCGCGCACGCGCCAACCTCATTATGAACAAGTGGGCTGAAGCTGCTGCCGATGCGCAAGCCGCTATCAGCAACTTCAACGGTAGCCCGCTGTCGACAATTGATGCCGCACAACCCGGTTTCAATAGCCTCAACGCTTACAACTGGATTTGGGGTATCAACGTCAACGAGACCGACCGCTGCGTCACCACCGGTATCGTTAACTTCCCCAGCCACATGGGTACCTTCTCTTATGGCTACGCTTCGGCTGTAGGCGCATGGAAGTGGATCAACACCAAACTCTATGACGGCATCAGCACCTCCGACGTCCGCAAGGGCTGGTGGCTCGACGAGAACGGCACTTCAGCCAACCTCTCGGCTGAGCAACAGGCTTACTGTGACGCTTACGGTGTTCCCGCCCTCGTTCAAGTGAAGTTTGCTCCCTACAATGGCGTAGTTGACACCGACCTCAATGCATCTGATATCCCCTTGATGCGTGTTGAGGAAATGTACCTCATCCTCGCCGAGGCTCAGGGTATGCAGAACGCCGCTCAGGGTGCACAGACCCTTACCGACTTCGTAAGCAGCTACCGCGACCCCTACTACACCTTCACCGCTACATCATCTCAAGCCCTCCAGGATGAGGTATGGCGTCAGCGTCGTATCGAGCTCTGGGGCGAAGGTTTCAGCTACTTCGACCTTCTCCGTCTCAACAAGGGTATCGACCGCCGCGGTGGTGGCTGGCCTACCCAGACCATCTACAATATCTCGGCTACCGACCCCATCATGGTATTCCCCATCCCCGAGGACGAAATCACTGCTAACAAGCAGATCAACTCGGCAGACAATACCAACGGTGGTGGTGTTCCCGATCCCGTAGCCGAATAATACGCCTCACTTTTTTGATTAATCTTTTATAAATCAAGAATTATGAAATTGTTCAAATATACAATGGTTGCAGCCCTCTCGGCGTTGGCACTCGGTTTCACCGCTTGCGACGACGATGACGACTTCATCCCCGGCGCTCCCAGCGAAGGCGTATTCTTCTCGGAAACCGAGCCTACCGTCGTTAGCCTGGAGACAACTTCATCACACTTCGACGTGACCGTATCGCGTGCCGGTATCTCCGAAGCCGCTACATACGCTCTTACCTCAACCATCACCGCCGATGGCGTGGAGGTTGAAGGTAATGACTTCTCCATTCCGGCATCCGTGACCTTCGAGGAGGGCGCTACCACAGCCACTGTACGTGTGCTTGTAAACGCTGCCAACCTCGTTACCGGTCAACAGTACGACGTCACTCTCGCTCTCGGCGAGGGCGTTCCCGGCTTCAACTATGGCTACAGCAAGATCACTATTGCCGTTACCCGTCAAGCCGCCTGGGGTCCTTGGGAGCCTTATGGTGATGGCCTCTGCACCTACACCTACGAGACCGGCTTCATCCTCGATGGTGACGACCCCGACCTCCCCTTGTCGATCCGTCACAACACCGAGAATCCCGACTTGCACCAGTTCCGCATCGAGCACTGGTACTACAATGTTACCCTCATCATTGACTACAACTCGGCTACCGGTCTGTGCGAAATCGCACCCCAATACACCGGTTGCAATGTCAACGTGGGTGACCTCGGCGAATGCCAACTCTACTACGCTACCGCTTATCCTACCTTCACCGATAGTGAAGACTACAAGAATGCCAACCGCTTCTATGAGGACGAAGGCGTGTTTGAACTCTATGTATGCTACGTAATTCCTTACGCTGCATATGATACCGGCTACGCTATGCTCTCGGGTGGCGACGGCTTTGAATACTGCACCGTGGGTGAATATGCCGACTACAACCTCGACGTAGAGTATAATGGTACCCTCATCTACGACACCGAGATGAGCGCATCGTTCACCGCCACTGTAGGTAAGGACGCCGACGAGGCTCTCTTCGCTGTTGCTGAAGGCAACAATGCCGCTGCCGCTCAAACACTCCTCGGCTCAATGCTCGCAGGCACCGTAGAGTGCACCTCGGTTGCTCCCGGTGAGAATATGGCATTCAGCATCCCCGTAGCTTCTGCAGGTGAATATGTAGTCGTAGGTTTCACCGTCAAGAACGGCGAGCCCAAGACTGCTGTCTTCGACACCTTCACCGCTTATGGTGGTGGCGCTGCCGATGTATGGAAAGATGTTGCAGTTGTTGACATCGTCGACGGCTGGGTACACGCCGGCTTCCGCTTCCAAGACGAGGCAGGCAACACCATTCCTTACACCGACCTCGGCTGGCAAGTTATTGGTCAGGAAAGCACCGAAGTTCCCGGTCTCTATCGCATGAAGAGCCCCTGGACCGATGCCAACTGCCCCTTGGTACAAATGCAAGCCAACTCCAACACCAAGCCCGCTCACATCATCGTTGATGCCACCAACCCCGACTGCGTCAAGATTCCGCCACAATACTCCGGCTTCACATATGTAGATGACGGCTCCGAGTTCTACATCTCCAACCTCGCCGGTTACTACCTCTCTGAGATTTCGGCTGTTCCCGATCTCACCGATGACGACATCATCGGTGCCGGTCTCAACGAAATCTGGGAAGACGGCTACGTATACATCGGCACTTGCCTCTTCGGCTATGACTTGGCAGATGAATTCGGCTACTCATGGAAGAGCGAACCCTATGCTGAAATCTTCTTCGACTTCAGCGGTAAGGGCAAGCCCGCCAAGAAGAACGGCTTAGGCATCAACCTCAAGCGTCTTGAGACCTCAGCTCGCACCGGCTATCGTTTCCCGATCCTCGAGCGCGGTCAGCGTCCGTTGAGCATCAGCAATTCTCTCACCCCCGTGAAGAATGCCTTCCACATCGTGAAATAAGTAAACACTACTTATAATCCTATACCCGCAGAGGCTGCCACACCGGCAGCCTCTGCTTTGTTATTGAAGGTGCGTGAATTGCTAAAAAAATGCAAAACTGCACCACCCTATTCTGCTATGTGAAAAATATTTAGTAATTTTGCACTTGAATTACGACGTGTGCACACCTACACGCCGTCACATCCTTAAACTTCATGCAGATGGACATCAAAAAAGTACTCTACATCTCCCAGGAGATTACCCCATATCTGCCCTCGAGCGAGTTTGCCGATTTCGGGCGCGACTTACCCCAATCCTTCGCCGAGAACGGCATCGAGGTACGCACTTTTATGCCTCGCTATGGTGCTATCAATGAGCGCCGTAACCAACTGCACGAAGTAATACGCCTGTCGGGGCTCAACATCGTCATCGACGACACCGACCACCCCCTCATCATCAAGGTTGCCACCCTGCTGCCCTCGCGTATGCAGGTGTACTTCATCGACAACGACGACTACTTCGAGCGCCATGCCACCGAGTTGGAAACCATCACCGGCGCCCACGAGAACGATGAGCGCAGCATATTCTTCAACCGCGGTGTCCTCGAGACCGCCAAGAAACTCCGCTGGATACCCGCTGTCATCCACTGCAGTGGCTGGATGTGTGCACTCGCACCTCTCTACCTCAAGACAGCCTACGCCGACGACCCCGCATTCAACACCGCCAAGGTGGTCTTCTCGCTCTACGACAACCCCATGCCCGGCGACCTCACCGATAAATTCTTCGACAAACTGTGTGACGACTCGATACCTGCCGAAGCCATCGCCGCTATCAAGGGCAAGGCTGTCACCATCGCCGACCTCAACTGCATAGCCATCGACCACGCCGACGCCATCGCTATCAGCGACCCCAATGTCGACCCCGAGGTCATCGAATACGCTCGCCGCTCGGGCAAGCCCCTGCTCGAGTATCCCGGTCGCGAGAATTATTTCAAAGCCTACAACGAGTTCTATAAATCACTCTAACACACCTATATTACAGTGAAATCCCTTCTACTGTCAATCATAGTCGCCATCTCGGCAGCCCTGTTCATTGCTTGCGAGAACACCTCGCAAGTGGGCAACATCCTCGACAAGGAGACCGTTGTCATCGTCATCGACTCCAACTTCATAGTCACCGGCTCGTCGGCAGCCAATCCTGTAGTGCAGTCGCGCACCATCACCCAACTCTTGGGCAATGTCACCGCCCCCGCCTACGGCTCTATTAACAGCGACTTTGTTGCCCAATTCATGCCGTCCAACAAGATAGATACCGACTCGGTCACCGCTGAAGACATAGACTCAATCAAGTGCTTCTTGCAGATGCTCAAGGATGAGTTCACCGGCGACTCGCTGGTGCCCATGGGAGTCAACGTGTATCGCATCAACCGCGATCTCCCCTATCCCATCCACAGCGACTTCAACCCCACCGACTACTACGACCCCACCCCAATAGGAAATGTCACCTACACAGCCTCGCGCCGCAATGAGCCCGACTCAATCTTGGTGCGCAACTCCAAGGCTGTCATCATCGACCTGCCCGTCGACTTGGGCAAGGAGCTCTTCAATGCCTATGTCGCCGATCCCTCGGTGTACAACGACCCCGACCGCTTCTGCCGCGAGGTCTTCCGCGGGCTCTACTTCGCTAACTCCTATGGCTCGGGGCGCATCTGCAACTTCACCACCTCGTCGCTGCGCCTCTACTACCACAAGACCACCTGGAACGCGGACTCCGCTCGCTACGAGACCACCAACCACGTGGGCGACTACTGGGCTATCACTCCCGAGGTGATCATCAACAATAACATCAACTACACCCCCGACCCCCAACTGGAGCGCATGATCAACGAGGGCGCCAATGTGCTCGCCGCTCCTGCCGGTTACCAGATGGAACTCACCTTCCCGGGACGCGAAGTCGTCGAGTCGTACAATCGCTATAAGAACAACCTGCGAGTGCTCAACTCTCTCACCTTCGAGATACCCGCCGACTCGATACACAACAACTACAATATCTCGCCGCCACCCTACGCGCTGCTCATCCTCAAGAACAAAGCCGATGAGTTCTTCGCGTCAAACACCGTGCCCGATGAGGAGACTGCCTTCTATGCCTCCTACAACTCCACGAGCCATACATACACATTCTCCAACATGCGCGGCTACCTGCAGTATCTGCTCTCGCTGGACACCATCACCGACGACGACCTCACATTCATCCTCACACCCGTGCAGCTCAATAGCGAGACCTCCTCGTCGTCGTCCTACTACTATTACAGCCAAGAGGTGGTCACATCGGTAGTTCCATACGTCTCCAAGCCCGCTATGGCGCTGATTTCGCTCGACCGAGCCAAAATTAAGCTCACATTTAGCGCCAATACCGGAATAAATTTATAACTTTGCAGCCGCAAAGCCATCAGCCGCAATAGCTCAGTCGGTAGAGCATTTCATTCGTAACGAAAAGGTCGTGGGTTCGAGTCCCACTCGCGGCTCTCGCAGGCACCTCCCCGGTGCCTGCTTTATTTTCCGGAGCACACAAAGTCCATATAATTATCCGGAGTGACCACGCTGAAAGTACTTCCGGGATATGCAGTGGCAAAAGCCATGGGCATCTTGGCTATCACCTTGCCGTTGTACTTGAACTCAAAAGTATTAATCTGCCCGTCACGTTCCTCGATCAGGTCGATTTCCTGCTGGGCATGAGTGCGCCAAAAATATAAGTGAGCATAAGCATCACTATAGGCATTGCGCTTCATACGTTCGCTGATAACAAAGTTCTCCCACAAGGCTCCCATATCGTTGCGAAGCTCGGGGATTGCGAAATTATTAATAATGGCATTACGGATACCATTATCATAGAAATAAATTTTCTTACCTTTCTTGATTTCGTTGCGCATATTGCGACTAAACGATTCGAGAGTGAACACCACGAAGCACTTCTCCAACAGTGTAATGTAGTTCTCGACGGTTGCCTTGTCGATACCTAAAAGCCCGGCAAGTTCATTGAAAGAGACCTCACTACCGACTTGCAGGGCCAGAGCACGCAACAGTTTTTGTAGTACGGCGGGCTTTTTAATACCTTTATAAGAAAGGACATCCTTGAAGAGATAGTCGTTGGCAAGCATTGTGAGCATACGACGGGCATCACCCGGAGTGGTAACAATCTCGGGATACATCCCATAAATAAGGCGAGTTGAAAGCATCCGTTGCTCCTCGCGCAGCGAAGTGTGGTTGACAAGTTCCTCGACAGAGAGCGGATATAGCATAAAATCGATGTGTCGACCGGTAGCCGCCTCGCTGATACCATCGGCAAGGTCAAGGGACGACGAGCCGGTGACGACGACCTTGGTATCCAACTTCATATCGGCTATCATCTTGATTGTCAAGCCGATGTTTGCAACGCGTTGAGCCTCGTCAATGAGGGCTATATCATATCCACCGAGCAATGCCCGCAACTCGGTCGAAGTCTTATTTTCGACCTCGGCTCGCTCGTCGTAATTGTCACAATTGAGCATAAGCACCTTCTGCGACTCGGACGCAAGGTTTTGTATCAAGGTGGTCTTCCCCACTTGACGAGCACCGATGACCACTATCACCTTGCCGTTGGCAAAATAGTGATTGAGTTGCGGAGTAACGAGACGTTGTATCATATTGATTAAAGCGTTATCAGTTATTATCTTGACGAGTGCAAATGTAGGCAAAATTTGTGAAATCGCCAAATTTGGTGTGAAATTGGGGAATGAAATCGCCAAATTTAGTATAAAATTGGGGAATTGACTCTCCAATTTTATAGTTTTTGGTGAGTAAAACGATGTGCGAAATCTTTTTGGCGAGGAGAATAGCCCGAGAGTGACAAAAAATTTGTATATTTGCACAAAATCTTCACAGCCATGACACAAACTACCTACGATTTTGACAAAGTAATAGACCGCCACGGCACATGTTGCACCAAGTTGGACGGTTTGGACGCCATGTTCGGGCGTCACGATGTGACCGCATTATGGATTGCGGATTTAGACTTTGCTGTATGTCCGGATATCACGGCAGCGCTGCGCCACCGCTTGGATCACCCCGTGCTGGGCTACTCGGCAGCGCCCGACAGTTATTGGCAGTCGATAATCGACTGGCAACGTCGCCGCCACGGCTTGGAAATCACTCGCGAAGAATTGTGCTTCGTACCCGGCGTAGTCAAGGGTATCGCCCTGGCACTCAACTACTTCACCTGTCGCGGTGACAAGGTGCTTATCCAGCCGCCGGTATACCACCCCTTCAAGATGGTTATCGAGGGCAACGAGCGCCAAGTGGTTGAAAATCCGCTAATTGTAGGTGATGGCACCTATACGATGGACCTCAAGGGCTTGGCAGAGACCTTGGAGCGCGAGAAGCCCAAGATGATGATACTGTGCAACCCCCACAACCCCATAGGCTTGCAGTGGAGCGCCGAGACCCTCGCTGAGGTGGCACGTCTGTGCCGTGCCAACGGCACCATCGTGGTGAGCGACGAAATCCACGGCGACTTGATGCTCGGTGGGCGCAAGCATATCCCGTTCATCAGCGTCAGCGACGATGCTCGCGAGGTGGGTATCATGCTCGGAGCACCGTCAAAGACCTTCAACATCCCCGGCTTGGTAAGTTCGTGGATGGTGGTCAAGTCGCCCACCCTGCGCGCCGGCTTCTATCATTGGCTCGACGTCAACGAGTTCAATGACCCGGTGATGATATCGACCATCGGAGCCGAGGCTGCATATACCCATGGCGAGCCGTGGCTCAATCAAATGCTCGAATATGTAGCCGGGAATATCAAATTTGTAAACGAATACCTTGCCGCCAACGTGCCGCAAGTCAAGGCGTTCACGCCCGAGGCATCGTTCCTGGTGTGGCTCGATTTCCGCCAACTGGGCTTGCCCCAGGACCAACTGATGTCGCTATTGCTCAACAAGGCACACCTGGCGCTGAACGACGGCGCGATGTTCGGTGCTCAAGGCGTAGGCTTTATGCGCCTCAATGTGGGCACTCCGCGATGCGTGCTCGCCGCAGCCTTGGAGCACATACGCGATGCTGTTAACACTCTGTAACACTGATGAATATACGCATAAGTCCACCCGAAGGGATATTAGAAACGACAGTCGCGCGACTGCCCTTGAGCAAGAGCATCGCCGCGCGATTGTTGGTGATGAACTCGCTCACCGCCGGCGCATCGGCTGTGCCCGACGAGTTGCTGCCGCAGTGCACTGATACACAAGTGCTTCAAGCCGCACTCAAGGGCGATGGCGACACTATTGACATCGCTGACTGTGGCACGGCGGCTCGATTTGTCACCGCGCGAATGGCTGTTGCCGAGGGGCGTCGTGTCACCATCACCGGGACACAGCGCATGAGCGAGCGCCCCATGGCGCCCTTGGTGGATGCATTGCGTGCCTTAGGAGCCGATATTACCTATACCGAGCGCGAGGGTCACCTACCTATCGCCGTGACCGGCAAGCGCTTGCAAGGCGGCAGCGTGCGCCTTGATGCCGGCGCCAGTTCGCAATTTGCCTCGGCATTGGCGATGATTGCCCCCACCATGGAGCAGCCCCTGCGCATTGACCTCGGGGGCGAAATCGCCTCGATGCCCTACCTCAAGATGACCTTGGCGATGCTCGAGAGGCGAGGAGTCGAGACCTCCCGTGAGGGCTACGAAGTGATAGTCGCCAACACTCCTTATCGACCCTGCGCCCCCGAGAGCGAGCCCGACTGGAGCGCGGCGGCATTTTGGTATGCCATCGCCGGAGTCACCGCCGGCTGGGTCACACTCCCCGGCATGCAAGAGCATAGCATTCAGGGAGATAGCATCCTCGCCACCATCGGCGAGCGCTGGGGTGTGGTCACCGAATTCACCGACGATGGCGCAGAACTCTCAGCCACGCCCGATATCTTCTCCCGCATGGACATGGATATGCGCGACAACCCCGACTTGGTACCGCCGCTGGCAGTCACTGCTTGTCTCATCAATACCCCCTTCCGCTTCACCGGCGTTGCCAACCTGCGCCACAAGGAGAGCGACCGCATCGCCACGCTGACCGAAGAACTGGGCAAATGCGGCTGGCTCCTGGAGAGCGGCGAGGACTTCCTCGCATGGGAAGGGGCTACCCGCCCCATCAC
>JBJEDD010000265.1:0-1634 GCA_051871715.1 Muribaculaceae bacterium
TAAGTTCCCCGACGGCGAGACCTATGCGTTACGCTATCCCGAGGTGACAATGACGCCCGATGCGGTATATGCCTACCGCCAAGGGGCTATCACTCGCGAACAGATGGGCGACTATGAGGTAAAACTCGAAGTAACTATTGGTATCTACGGCACCGGTTTGCTTGATGCTATCAGCGACGAGGATATTCTCGCTCAATATGCTCAAGAAGAGCGCGACGGTTTCTTGCCCAACGGACTCAATCCTGCAATCTTCTCGGGTGGAGCCTTCACCGGTATGTATACCTCCAAGGAAGTATCAACCGATGGCAAGAAATACCCCTTGCGATATACCTACGCGCTTACTCGCGGTCCCTTGCAAGATGCAGCCGGCGCCAACGCTTTCTGGAACATCACCAACGTGAACCGTAGCGACCGTCGCTACCACTACAAGGATGGCGGTGGCTACTATGCTCGCGCTGCCGCTGCCGATCCCGAGGTGCAAGCAGGCTTCCCTGCTTATATCGAGGCAATTGACCCCGACCACACTCACCCCGAGTGGTTTACCGATGACGTGGAGCAGAATATTTTGGCTTATATCAACTCCACAACTCTGCCGGCTGAGGCTTCCGACCAGGATTATATCGATTTCATGGTATGGCACCGTGGCTTGGCTGTCCCGGCTGTGCGCAATATCGACAATCCAGAGGTTGCCCGTGGCAAGGAAATCTTCGAGCAAATCGGTTGCGCCTACTGCCACCGCCCCTCTTGGACAACCGGCAATGACGAAATCCGCGACCCGGCTCAATTCTTCACCAATAGTGACCCGGCTCGTATGTTGCCTCGTTATCCCAATCAGGTAATTTGGCCTTACACCGATATGGTGCAGCACAAGTTGCATATGGTCAATGATATACGCAACGGCTGGTGCCGCACGACACCTCTGTGGGGACGTGGCTTGCATCAGCGCGTCACCGGCTCGCCCTATGCCGACCGTCTGCACGACTGCCGCGCTCGCACAGCCTTAGAAGCCATCATGTGGCATGGTGCTTCGGAGCAGAGCGATGCCCGTTACTCGGTGGAGAAGTTCCGCCAGCTCAGCAAGGCTGATCGTGATGCAGTTATCACCTTCCTTGATGCCATCTAATGGTTGCATTTATTCTCTTAGCCATAATGTGCGTGTGCCTGGCAGTCATCAGTTGCCTGCCAAGCCATGCCGAGGCATACACATCGCTCCCCATGGTCGCTCTGTGGGGGGCGATTGTGATTGTCGCCCTCATCTACATTTTCAGCCGAAAGAGGCGCTTGAAGGGTGCATTGCTTATGCTCCACCTCTCGTTTGTGGTGATTTTGTGCGGTGCTTTTGTCACATGGTTGTGGGGTAGCACTGATAGCCTGCACCTGAGGGTAGGGGAACCGATTGAGTATCAAGGTCACTCGATCAATTTGCTTGACTTCTCAATAGATTACTATCCCGGTACTCGAGCACCTCGAGATTATGTGTCAACGATTCAAGTAGATGAAGGTGAGCAGAAGACCGTATCAATGAATAACATACTGAACATAAATGGTATGCGCTTGTATCAATCGGCGTATGACCCCGATATGAACGGGACCGTGCTCAATGTCAACCACGACCCCTGGGGTGTGGGCATTAC
>JBJEDD010000266.1:0-6214 GCA_051871715.1 Muribaculaceae bacterium
GTTGATGCCTCTGCAAGTTATGCCGTGTTCAATAATTATTTAGGACAATATTGGGTTCAAAATGGATTTTGCGTATAAAAATGAAAATTTTTTCTAAAAATGTTGTGTAATTGAAATTCTTGTTGTAATTTTGCGTCGGTGAATTACGCAAGATTTGTGTATGATTAGGTTATTTGGATGTTTATTGATGATGGCAATGGCGCTGATTGCAAGCGTTGGCTCTGTTGCCGAGCTGCCGGCTCCACTATTGCCCGAGCCCGAATTAGCATGGAAAAACGTCACTGTCAATGGGCGCAAGACAGCCGTTTTTACACTATTCGTTGATAGCCATGGCATCGCCTGGGTAGGAACAAATGGAGGATTGTTCTTCTACGACGGCGTTGGCACGCATATCGTGGGCGATAGGGTGCTTGATGGTGCTCAGATTTATGCGATCGTCGAGCGCGACGACCGCTTGTGGATAGGCACAAACAATGGATTGCTCTGCTACGACTACCGCACGGGTATTGTGGAAGCGTGCACGATGGCTGCCAATAAGGAGATACGTAGCCTCTTGCTTGTAGACAACACGCTATGGATAGGTAGTCTGTATGGCATTCAGTGTCTTGACCTCGACACGGGCACTCTCACCGATTGCTCGGCTGGATTGCCTCACCACTCGGTCTACTCGTTGTTGCGCGATAGCCGTGGCATCCTTTATGCCGGTACTTACGGCGGTCCGGCTCGCTATGACTCGGCATCAGGGCGGTTTACCCCTATGGATGTTCGAGTTGACGGTGGCGGCAGCAATGAGATTTTTGCCAACTGCTTGCTCGAGAGCAATGATCATCGCAGTATATATATAGGTGCTGAGGGTGGACTTTATATGTATACCCCTGCCGATGATAGTTGGGCAATTGTTGAGGCTCTCACCGGCAACGTGGTCAAGTCGCTGGCTTATACAGCCAATGGCGTGCTGATTGCCGGCACCGACGACGGCTTGTTTGCTATCGAAGGCGATGCCATGCGGCATTATCGCCACGACTCGCGGCACACCGCCACGCTATCCGACAACGAGATTTGGTGCCTCCTTGCCGACCGTGGCGGTAATATATGGGCTGGGCATGCGCGTGGCTTCTCTATCGCCTCCAACTCCGCGGCGACTCGCACCATTCACCTCAACGCGCTCACTCACTCGGGCGAGGGCAATGAAATTTATGTGATTTTCCGCGATAGCCTCGGTGACTTGTGGATGGGTGGCACCAACGGCGTTATCCGCATCGCTGCTGATGGCTCGCGCCACTGGTATAGGCACAGCGAGGCTCCTATGTCGTTATCACACAACCGTGTACGCGCTATTACCGAGGATGCCGATCACAACCTGTGGCTCGCTACCGATGCAGGTATCGACCGTTTTAATCGTGCCACTGATGCCTTTGAGGTATTTCATATTACCGATAGCCGAGGCGAGCACAACTCCAACTGGGTGTATGCCATCACCGAGGATGGTGACCACCTGTGGGTGGGCAGCTTCATCGGTGGCTTGCATTATGTCGACAAGGCGCGATTGACCACTCCCGGCTCGACTGTTGTTGCAGACTTGTCAATCAATAGTGATACTCCTATTGATGGCAATACATTGGCTGTCAACGATTTGGTGAATAAGGTGGTCAAGGATGCACATGGCGATTTGTGGGTGCTTTACTTCCGCGATAACGCTTTATTGCGTTTTAACCCCGACACTCGCCATGGCGAGCGTTATGATATTTATACTCTCACCGGCGGCTATCCTATAGATATGTGCGCTGATAGCCGTGGACGCATTTGGTGCGCTTACCGTGGCGGCGTCGTGGTTTTTGATGCCGATGCCGAGCCTCGTATTGTTAATCTGCCGCACACCAACAGCGATGAGGGTGTGCTCACTATCGCCCCGGTGGGTGATGATGTTTGGCTCTCGACGCTCAGCAACGTGTGGCGTTTTGACGGCGCTTCGCTCGCTTATACGCTCTTGCCCATCCCGCAGAAGGCTTACAACGCTATCTACAAGGATGCGGCTACCGACAAGGTCCTACTGGGTGGCACCGACTGCATTGTCGAGGTGGATTACAACGACATTGCAGCCACTGCCGACTTCAAGCAAATCAAATTTGTCCTCAATGTCGGAGTCGGCAATTCCCTAACGTCGGCACTCATCGATGACTATACCGACGGTCTTTCGCTCCCTTATGGTGGCTCGCTATCGTTGATTGTCAGCACTCTTGATTACTCACCCGAGTCGGTGCAGCGATATATGTACAAACTCGCGGCAAACCCCACAGACACCATCGATGGATGGATTCTCTTGCCCGAGGGCGTTAATGCCATTTCGCTCAGCGACCTCACTATGGGCGACTATAGCCTACTGGTGCGCTCGGTCGGCTCTCCTGTCGCTCCTGTGGCTATCCCTCTGTGTGTTGCCGCTCCTGCCGCCCTCTCTTGGTGGGCTATCACTGTTTATATTTTGTTGGTAATTGCCGGAATTTTCGCTGCAATTTGGTATACTCGTCGCCGTAATATCACCAAATTCCGCGAGCAAAAACGTCACGAGGCGCTCCAAAATGTTGAGAAAAAACTTTCATTCCTCAGCGACATTTCTCACGACCTCAAGACGCCACTGTCGATGATTATCGGCCCGGTGAGCGTCCTCAAGCAACACACCGACGACCCCGACACGCGTCACACCCTCGATACTGTTTATGAGAATGCTGTCCGACTCAACGATATGATTCACCGTACTGTCGAGTTGCAGCATCTTGATGAGTCCGTCGATAATATGCTCATTCTCTCCACCTTCGATGTGGTCGATTTCTGTCGCGGGGTATTCGACGCTTTCCGTGAGAGCAATCCTGCCAAGAAGTTTGTCTTCCATACCGCCTATCCACATCTCTACATCGAGGCTGATGCCGTGAAGTTTGAATCAGTTATCACCAACCTCCTCAGCAATGCTTGCAAGTATTCCGATGATGGCGCAACTATCTCTATCGGCATTGACCGAGTTGACGACCGTGTTGAGGTTGTCGTATCTGACGATGGTGTCGGTATCCCCGAGGCTGACCAACCCTTGGTGTTCCAGCGCATGTATCGCTCGCCGTCTACTGCTACAACTCACGAGGGTACAGGCATCGGTCTTTATCTCATCAAGAAGTATCTCGAATTGATGCACGGCAACATCGACCTCTTCAGCCGTCCCGGACAGGGCACATCTTTCACGGTGTCTTTACCTCTCACCGATAGCGTCGCAACTGCCGAGGGCGACAGCGCTCCGACTCCTGCCGGCAACAAGCCACTGGTGCTTATCGTTGAGGATAACAGCCAGATTGCTTCGTTCATTCGCTCGCTCCTCGCCGACAAATATGCTTGTGTCCATTCTGCCGACGGGCGTTCGGGCCTCTCGCTGGCTGCCTCATGCAATCCCGACCTTATCATTGTCGACGAAATGATGCCCATCATGGGCGGTCTCGACATGGTGGCGCGACTCAAGCAAAATCCTCGTTTGGCGGCCATCCCCATCATCATGCTCACGGCTCGCTCGGACAACGACACCGAGACTCGCAGCGTCCGTGCCGGCATCGATGTGTTTATGACCAAGCCCTTCGAGCCGGAGGTGCTCCTCGGACGCATCGACTTGCTCTTGCGTGCCCGAGCCGATATGCGCCGCTCGGTGCGTCTCGACTCTATCACCGAGGTCAAGCCCATCGAGGTGGAAAGCCAATCCGAGAAGCAACTCGCCGCTATCGCTCGCATTATCGAGGATAATATCGCCGACCCCGACCTCAATGTGGCTTTCTTGTGCGAAAAATCCGGCATCGCCAACAAAAATCTCTATCGCTTGGTCAAGAAGTATATTGGTGTGTCGCCCATCGACTATATCCGCCGGGTGCGCCTGCAGAAAGCGGCGATGCTCATCGCTCGACAGCGCTTCACCATCGCCGAAGTCGCTTATATGGTGGGCTTCAAGACCCCCTCGTACTTTGCCAAGTGTTTCCAGGAGTTCTACGGTGTCACCCCGAGCAATTACCACGGTGACGATAGCAATAATCCGACATAAATCAAGCAGCCGACCCGCACATCGCGAGTCGGCTACTCCTTTTGTGGTTCAAGTATTTCCCTTACATTTTATTCAACGATGAGTTTGAGCGTGGTAGCCAAGTTCTCGGTGGCTACTGTGGCGAGGTAAACGCCTGCCGGAAGGGTGGTTACATCAATTTGCATGGTGTTGGACTCGGCACCGTCGACACGCATCATCATAGCACCAGCCATGGTGTGCAAGGTCACGGCGAGGATTGCCTCGTCGGCTGCGATATTGACGATATCCTTGGCGGGGTTGGGATACATTGCCACACGGGCAGTAGTTTTATCCTTTGTGGCTTCTTCGATGCCCGAGGGGTCGCTGGTGAAGCCGAAGGGCTGGGTGCAGGTTTCGCCGAAGTCGTTGACCAACAGGGCTCGTACATAGGTGCCGGTGAAGCCGGTGAAGTCAAATGTCGAGCCTATGCCTACAACGGTGCTGCGACGGGTTGATGCCGAGGCGCCGGCGGCGCGGTTGGTACCGCTGATCCAGTAGATGGTGGTGGCATCGTCGCTGTCGATGGTGATGGTGTGTGCTTCCTCGTCAATGGCTATAGCGTTGATATGCGGTGCCTTAGCCTCGCCGCTGCCTTCGGGTTCGTAGCAGAAGTATTGTGCACCGGCTGCCATTGCCTCCTTGAGGTCGTCGATGCTCAGCGACGTCATCAGCATGTACTCGTAGTTGCGGAAGTATTGCTCGCGGGTGTGAGTGTCGTCGTTGGAGTAGCCCCACACGGGTCGTGCAGGCATGGTGATGTCGAGGATTTGGTCCCACAGGATGCGGTCGTTGGGGCGACGATTGCCCTGGTTGTACACTTCCAAGCCGATGAGGCTGTTGTACATCATGAAATTCTCGGCATGCCACTCGGGCGAGTTCTTCACGCCGGGAGTGTATTCGGTGTCGAGGCTCCAATATTGTCCGGGGTGGTTGATGAGTTGCATACCGCCCAAGGCTTGGGTGTAGGCATAGGACTCGCGCAGTGAGGCAAATTCCTGACCCTTACGCCCGGTGAAGAAGTCGTTGTGGTGGTTGAATGAGCCACCGGTGGCTTCGTCCCAGGTGTTGCGGTTGTCCTTGCTCAATTCCACACCGGGAATAGCGAGCATACCGAGGGCTTCGGCATTGCGGCTCTGGGCTGCCGGGTTGAAGAGGTCGAAGTGGTCCCAGGGGTAGGGGTTGGCATCGTGGTCGGTGAGTGCCAATATCTTGTAGCCGGCACCGTGATAGAGGTCAACGACCTCGTGGGTGGCAAACTGTGTATCAAACGATTGAGAGGTGTGGGTGTGGAAGTTGGCTTTGTAGCGCCCGATGGTTTCCCAATTGATGCCTTCGTAGGCATTGACAACTATCTTGGCTTGTGCGGGAGTCTCCGAGGTGGCTGCGTCAGCGCGAACGCTGATTGAGGCTGCACCTTCCTTGACGGTCTCGCCGCGATGCAAGTCTATATTGATGGTGTAGAGCCCGGCTTCTGCGAGGGCGATTTCGGTGGTGTAAACGCCGGCTTCGGCAGTCGGGGTGAGGGTCAGGGCGTTTGCAGTGCCGTAGTTATATATTAATGTGGCGGTGGCTGTGCACTCGCTCTCGGTGTCGATGGCAAGGGTGACGGTAGTGCTATTGCCGGCGGTGGTGATTGCCGGTACGGCACTCAGGGCGGTGACCACATTGTCACCGATGGTGTCGCCATGCTTGGTCTCGTTGACACTTACGGCATTGGTGACAAAGTCGTAGGTGATGATAGCCTCGGTACAGTTGGCGCCTACACTGATTGTGCCGGTGATAGCGCCCATATCCGAGCCGCTATTCACGCTACCGTAGTGGATGACAAATGTCTTGTCGGCATCGAGGAACGATGCAGTGGCTTGCACTTGGTGGTCGCCGCTAATTGCCATAGTGATGGTCTCGGCGGCGGTGATGAGGCGGAAGGCTGCAGAGGATACGGCTACGTTCTCGACAGACTCGTCTTCGAAAATCGCTACGCGGTGCCAAGACACAGCGGTCTTCTTGCTGCTGAAACTTACATTCTTCACTGCCGAGAGGAGCATCTCATAGGAGCCGTCGTCGTTGGCGCGACCTACGTTCCAATAATATTTGGTCTTTACTTCGACGGGGATATCTTTAACTGACACT
>JBJEDD010000267.1:0-6212 GCA_051871715.1 Muribaculaceae bacterium
GTCCGGAATAGAAATGATTGCATCAAGTCTATCCTCGGTTTGGTCTAAGGCTTTTCGTATATCGATATAGTAATATCTACTTAACTTATCCTCTCGGTTTGTAGGCTTGCAAGTTTGAACAGCATTCTTGCATTTGAACACTTGAAACAGTGTAGTAAGTCTCTGCTGTCCGTCAAGTACAAGAAAGTCAGGAGATGACAAAAGTGCATTATCTACACCAGTAAAGCATCTATAAGTAAAACGCACTTGGCTACCACCAGTTTCAAGAAACATTGCAGCTCCCATTGGATAGCCGGAGGAAATAGATTCTATAAGTTTGCAGATTTTGTCATTATCCCACACCCAAGACCGTTGGAAGTCCGGCAACTGAATTTTGCCGGACCCAACCATATCCAGTAGTTGTGTGAGGTCTGTATCGTTAGAGCGTACCGCCATAGTAGTAAAGGTCTTTCATCGTTTTTGATTGGTCGATAGTTGCATCAGCATTATGTGCAGCAGTATTGGTTGACATTATGTCAATGGAAATATCCTCACCCTCGGTTACAAATTTGTTTACTGCATTCTTTAGAATTTCCTTATCTTCCTTAGTAAGTTCGTAGTCTTTGTTGGCTTCAATTATTGAGTATATCTCATCGTTGGCAAAGATGTTACCGTTAGGCATTTTGAAAAGGTCGTCAGAAAGTTCTTCGATAGTCAGTTCACCGGCATCAATTGCTTTGTACTGTTCTGCACCTTTGGTGATGATTTCTGCCATTTGTTTAACGCAAGTGTTGTCCTTTGTGCAAGCCGACAGCATAACTATGATTGCCGACAATGCGAATGTTAGTAACTTTTTCATATTCGTAGAATTTAGTTAGTAATTCACATTCAACATTCGTTTAGGCATAGGAAGCGTGGACACTAACCGTATGCTTGTGTAAAACCTTTTAGAAATTGGCGATTTCGGAAGTAGCTTACAAGCTAACGCTTATATGTTGGCTGAAAATGCCGACGAATATGTTTTAGTGCAAAGTTACGAAAATAGTCTGATATGCAGATGCTTTACCTGTAAATTTGTATTTTCTCTCTAACCTGCTATCCTTTGTCTGTAGATAATTTGATTATTTAAGGAATTAGTGGTAACTTTGTTGCAAAGTTTATTGGATATGAAGATTAGATTTTTTGTTATTGTGTTGTTGATGGTGCTGGGTTGTGCTCAAGGCTATGCCCGGGCTAATGAACTCGCTCAGTTGAAGAAGGAGTTGCCGGGTACTTACTTGGCAGCGACGAGCGCCGATATGATTCACGAGTATGGCAAGTATGTGATTGACGGTGACGTGATTTCATTCTACTCATGGGATCAGAGTAGGGGCTGTTGGAGTCTGCAATATAGCACTCGGTTTATAGTCGTGTATGTCGATGGAGATGACTACATGTCGGGCTATAATCTTGTGTATACCAACGAGTACGGCTATGAGTCGCATCTATGTGTGGGCGATGTCGATGAAGACGGCAGGCTCGACTTGTGGATGTCCGACTTCATGTACCACACCAAGCAATAAATATTACACCCTTTAGGGTATAATTTAGGCTGTGTTCCACTAAATTATACCCAAAAGAGTATAGTTATAATAGTCGTGATATCCTTTCTTTTAAGAGGCTAATATATTGGGCTTTAAGTTCCTCGTTTAAGAAAGAGTTCAAGATGGCTTCTTCGTATTTGGGTCGAAGTTTTATGTATTTGTTGAATAGGTTTGAAATTACTTTAGTCTCGATACCCATTGTATTGCCGGCTTGAATGAAGTCATCCTTTTTGAGTTTCTTTTTACGACCATTTAATGTAAGGGCTAATTCCTCATTATCGTTTGGATTGACTATTGAAGCATTAAGTAGGTCATAGGCAGGCGTAAGTCGGATTTCGTTATCATGCTGATATAAAGAGAAGTTCTTGAGGTGCATATCGTTATTGCCTGTCAACCATGAGAAAAGAACAACTTCAAAAAAGTTTGTGATATCCATTTTGGGCATTGATGAATACTTGACAATTACCTTGGCAATACGCTCGTAACTGCTTTTGTATTTGTCTTCAGTCTGTCTTTCAGATAGTTGGCACATATCTTCCATAGCAATCTTCTCCCCGGAGTCGGTGCGGTCAATGCGATGAGTGAGGTAACATAGAGAGTTGTCTGCCATGCGCATCAAAGTGTGTGGAACGACGTCAATGCGAGCCAACTCGGCAAGGTGCATGGTCAAATCTTCCACTTCGGGTAGCATCGGGAAGTCGGATGTTTGTGGTTTGCAAATAAAGTCTCCCCATAATCCAACGATAGTCAAACGTTTGCATCCTTCGTGTTCGTTTAAGTGTAGTGACAGTTTGGGTTGAACACCGGTAAGGGTCGTTTGACTTTTGATTATTTGAAGTGCGAGCCTGTCGAGTTCTTCAATTGAATAATTAAGTAATGGCATAGAGTTTGTACCAAAAAACTTTTTGATACAAGCCCTGTGCATATTATTCTCACCATTTATGAGCGGTTTATAGCAGAACAGGCATTTACACATTATTCACCTCCTTTCTTGTCGTATCGACAACACTTACAGCACCGATGCAATCATGGCAGCAAATCATCAGCAATGACATACGGTCGAGTATACTGATGTCGGTATTTCGCAATGCCACATCCAATAGCCATCCTTCGGGGATTAAGCCATCGAAGAAAGGGAATAATACATGGCTTGTATAAGCCTGGTCTTGTAGTGGAAGGGTCAAGCTTATAGGCATAGCATCTTCAAGAGATAAGTACTCAGGCAGGTAGCGAAACTCATATCCATTGTCATTTTCAGACAGGATACCGGCAAGTCTTTTTTTATAATAGATGTTTGCTTTTCTCATTAGTTATTTGAGGACTTGGGGGTTGGGGACATTTGGTAGTTGAAGAAGTCGAGGAGTTGGTTGACCTTGTCGAGACGGAGGGTTGCTTTTCCTTGCTCGAGGTCGCGGACAAAGCGTAATCCTACTCCCGATTTCATCGATAGTTCTTCCTGAGTGAGGTTATACTGCCTGCGCAGGGCTTTGACTGTAGCGGATAGAGAGTTCATGAGCATAAATTTATACCATATCGGGTGCAAATATAGTGAAAATATTTAAAATTACACCCTATATGGTATAAAAATTTTGTGATATGGAGAGCGTTAGAGGATAAGGTTGAAGAGGTAGCCGGAGATGATGATGATGGCGGCGACGACGCCGAAGAAGATGCCGATGAGTCGCCAAGTCATTACTTTCTTGAGTAGGGTGGCTTCGGGGAGCGACAGCCCGACGACAGCCATCATGAAAGCCAGCGCGGTGCCAATCGATATGCCTTTGGCGACAAATACCTGAATGATAGGCACGATGCCGGCTGCATTGGCATACATGGGTACAGCCAGGATGACAGATGCCGGGACGGCATACCAGTTGTCGCGTCCCATCCATTGGGCGAAGAAGTCGTCGGGAACAAATCCGTGGATGCCGGCACCGATGGCGATACCGATGAGGATGTATATAAATACGCCTCGCACGATGCCCAAGGCTTCACGAGTAATGCCGGGCAGGCGATGTGTAAACGGCACATGGTCGGATTGCCACGACTCAGCCTCAGTTTGTGATTGGGCTTGGATCTGTCGTACCCAGGGGGTGAGGTATCGGTCGAGACGCATCCGCCCGAGGATAAAGCCGCCCAACATACCCATCACTATGCCGCCGGCGATGTATATGCCGGTGATGGTCCAGCCGAAAGAGCCGGCAAACATGGCTACTGCGACCTCGTTGACCAATGGCGAGGTTATCAAGAACGAGAGAGTCACGCCCAAGGGTATGCCGCCCTTGACGAAGCCTATGAAGAGAGGAATCGAAGAGCAAGAGCAAAAGGGAGTGATGGCTCCGAAGAGAGCAGCCAAGAGGTATTGCAAGCCATATAATTTGCGGCTTGTGAGGTAATTGCGAAGCCTGTCGATGGGGAAGTAGGCATTTATGATGCCCATAAGAATTGAGATGAAGAATAGTAGAATCGTAATCTTGAGGGTGTCGTAGAAGAAAAAATTCACGGCACATCCCCAGTGAGATTGAGCATCTAATCCGAGGACACCATAGACAAGCCAATCAGCAAACGCCTGAATCATTTCAAGAGGTCTTTGATTTGTTCAACGTTTAACTTCTTGCCTTTAGCCACCACTTTATCGTCAACGACAAGAGCCGGGAGCGACATCACGTTGTATTCCATAATTTTCATTATGTCTTCCTCCTTGACAACATGAGCGTCGATGCCAAGTTGGTCGACAGCCTCGAGAGTTGCTTGATAAAGCGCCCGGCAACCGGCGCATCCTGTGCCTAATACTTTGATTTCCATATTGTTTGTGGTTTAAGTGAAATATAATATGCAATAAAAAATGCCAACGGCGATGAATATTACCGCGACGATGGAGTTGATCCACTTTTGGACGGTTTGAACCTTGCCATAGAATGAGCCTATGCGCTCGATGCTGAAAGCCAAGAGCCAAGCGACAACGATGACCGGCAAGGCAGTAGCAATGGCATATATCATTGGCAAGGTCCATCCGGCAGATGCAGTTACCGACATCGGAATAAGCATCCCGAAGTATAGCACGCCGCTGGTGGGACAAAAGGCGAGGGCAAAGAGGATGCCGAGGAGTAGGGCACCGAGCCCACCCTTGCCGGCGATACGCTCACCCTTGCCCGAGAAGCCGAATTTGGGCAAATTGAGTTTTGAGGCGACGAGCATAAAGATGCCGATGGCGAGCATCAAAGGACCGAGGAGCAGTTCGCCCCATTTGCCCACGGCTTTCTGGATGCCAAACGCACCGGTGCCCTCGCGGATGATGCTAATGACTATGATACCCAGGATGGTATATGCGAGCATGCGCCCCAGTGCATAGAGGATACCGTTAAGAAAAACCATGCGACGGCTGTCGATATGCTTGCCGATATAGCCTATGGCGGCGATATTAGTGGCAAGCGGGCATGGCGAAATAGCAGTGAGGAGCCCGAGGACAAATGCTGTAAGTGCCGGGGTGGTGCTGCTGTCAACGATAGATTGTAGCCAGTCCATTACTCAAGGAGTTGACGTATTTGTTTAATCAATTCAGCCTTGAACTGCTCGGGACGATTGCGAGCGTTAGCAAAGGCAAATTCGGTGAGATTAAGGCGGCTCTCAGCACCATCGTGCCACCGGTTGACAAAGAGCGACGACCACGCGACCTCATATCGGTCGGCAAGAGCCTCGCCCTCGGGAGTGGTGATGTCGACAACTTGGAATACAACGGCACCGCTCTCAACTTCGTGAGCGAATACACTGTCAACGACTTGGCGAGTGAGGGCTTCGATGGCATTGCAAGTGGCACATCGTTGTGCACCGTGGAAGTAGAGCACTTCCACACAATCCTTGTCGTGTCGGATTTCGGGACTTGTTGCTTTGTTTTCCTTGCTACATGAAATCATCAGCAGTAGCAAGACCGTCAGTGATAGTAGTTTGTGCATAATATGGATGTTTGTGGTTTGGCGAAATACGAACAATGCGGGTAAATTTTTTTACTTGCAGCAGCAAGTGTCGCTATTGTGGTCCTTGCAGTCCTCGAATAGGGCAGAGAACATGCTACGAGCAATATTCCAGTTTTCGCGATTGATGCAATATTTGACTTTGGGAGGCTCGATAGTACCTTGGATAAGACCGGCATCCTTGAGCTCGGTGAGATGTTGCGACACGGTAGCCTTGGCGATGGGCAGCTCGTCGTGTATGTCGCCGAAGTAGCACTCGTTGCGCTGTGCCAGGAAGTTTAGGATGGCGATGCGGGTAGGGTGTCCCATCGCTTTGGCGAAGCGAGCGAGGCGTTCTTGGTCGGATGTATAAGTCGGTTTGGTCATATTTATTGATTATTGTTCGCAAAATTACGAACATTTATTCATTCGTGCAAATATTTTTTTGTAAAAAAAGAGGAGACTGCGGTGGGCAGCCTCCTCTTTGTGAGGGATTATGTCGCGAGATGCTTATTCATCGTTGAGGATTTCGAGCATCTTGATGGCGGACAATGGGATGCGAGTGCCGGGGCCGAAGATGGCGGCAACTCCTGCCTTGTACAAGAAATCGTAGTCTTGAGCGGGGATAACACCGCCGGCGGTAACGAGGATATCCTCGCGACCGAGTTTCTTCAACTCCGCGATAATCTGCGGAACGAGCGTC
>JBJEDD010000268.1:0-6118 GCA_051871715.1 Muribaculaceae bacterium
TAGTCGGCGGACCTTGCGGAGTAGAATTACCCGCACGCGCTATCTTGCTGTCGGCATTGGCAATAGCCGTTGTGTATATAGCGGTGATGGCTATCGGGCGTCGTTGCAACAAATTGTTTGTGCCGGTGGTCACGGCTGTTTTGGCTGTGGGATTGATGTTCTCGGTGAACGTAGCCTTCAATCAATTGCAGCCCCACCAGCAGCAGCGCATTCGTGTGGTGCTGGGTATCGAGGAGGACCTGCGCGGAGCCGGATATAATGTCAACCAATCCAAGATAGCCATCGGCTCGGGCGGTTTTGCCGGCAAGGGCTTCCTCAATGGCACCCAGACCAAACTGAAGTATGTGCCCGAGCAACATACCGACTTCATATTCTGCACCATAGGCGAGGAGGAAGGCTTCATCGGTGCTATGCTCGTCGTAGGGCTATATTTGGCTCTGATACTGCGCATCATCTCAATTGCCGAGCGCCAGCCGCGCCCCTTCGGTCGCGTATATGCCTATTGTGTAGCCTCTTACTTGATATTCCACTTCTGCATCAATATAGGCATGGTGATAGGCTTGTGCCCGGTGATTGGTATTCCCTTGCCGTTCTTCAGTTACGGTGGCTCCTCGCTGTGGGGCTTTACCTTGCTGTTATTCATATTGTTACGCATTGATGCCACGCGCAAATACTATAATTAAGGAATAAATTGCTAACTTTGCGAAAAATCTCACGATTATGAACGATTATATTGAAGCACGCCTTGATTTGAAGCCCTTCCCGGGGAGCGATGCCACCGACTTGCTGGCAGCCTTGCTCGGCGATGAGGGATTTGAAAGTTTTGTTCCCGACGAAGCCGGACTCACGGCATATTGCCCGGTGGGCTTGTACGACGAGGCTGCCGTGCGCACTGCCTTGGAGGATTTCCCCTTTGACTGCGAGGTGACGATGACCACCACAGTGGTCGAGGGACGTGACTGGAACGAGGAGTGGGAGAAGAATTACTTCCAACCCATCGTCATAGGCAATCGCTGCGTGGTGCATAGTTCGTTTCATCACGATGTACCTGAGGCTCAATATGATATAGTCATAGACCCGAAGATGGCATTCGGTACGGGTCATCATGCCACCACGTCGCTTATTCTCGACCAACTGTTGGATATGCCCTTGGAGGGCAAGTCGGTCATTGATATGGGCACCGGCACAGCCATCCTTGCCATCCTCGCCGCTCTGCGCGGTGCCAAACCGGTGACCGGCATCGAGATAGACCCCTTTGCGCATGCCAATGCCATCGAGAATGTGGCTCTTAACGGTCATCCCGAGATACGCCTCATACTCGGTGATGCTTCAGCGCTGGAGGATGTGGCACCTGCCGAGGTGTTTATCGCCAATATCAACCGCAATGTCATCACCGGCGACATTGCTGCCTATGCCTCGCGCTTGGTAGCCGGAGGTACGATGTTGCTCAGCGGCTTCTATGTTGAGGATATTCCGGTGGTCGAGGCTGCCGCATCGGCGGTGGGCTTGGAGCGTTGCTCCTTCACCGAGCGCGACCGCTGGACCTGCCTTAAACTACGCAAGATATGAGATATATCATAGCCATATTGACCTTGGTGTCGGCGCTGTGTGTGCGGGCCGAGCAACCGGTGGAGGTGATTGATAAGACGCTCTTCACCTGGGGTGCCGAGTGTGGCAGTACCATAGATATGAGCGCCCACGATATGTCGTCGGTCGATTTCAACGCATCGTTTGGCTTGCGTCGCAATTGGATAAGTTTTGTGGGCATCGGTGCCGGTGCCAATGTGATGGTTTCGGGCTCGTATCGCTCGTATCCGTTGTTTGCGGTGTTGCGCACCGATTTCTCGCGCTTCACGCGCTTGCTGTTTATGGATATACGCGGTGGAGTGTCGGTTAATTACTTGGATGCCAATCAGTCGCAGACCGGGGCGTATGCTTCGGCAGCCTTAGGTGTCAATTTGGCTAAGGGACGCACCTTCCGCAGTTATATCCTTGCGGGATATGCCTACTACGGGCGCAAAGATATTGTGCTTGAGGAAGTTGTGATGCCCTATGAGCCGTTACACACCGCCTTTATTCGTCTTGGTGTCGCTTTCTGAGCCGTTGACGAGGTGAAGCATGGCGGTATAGCGCCCCTTGCCTCGTGTCGCCTTGCCGTAAGCGACAGCATGATGCGGACATATATGATAGCAGTGCAGGCACTGTGCGCAATTGTCGCCCCAGCAAGGGTGATGGTCTTTCATTGAGATATTGTGGAGCGGACAGGTGCGCGAGCAGATGCCGCAACCCACGCATCCATCGGTGGGATGGAATGGCTTGGGTGACATGGCGTGGCTCACAAAGCCCGGATAGATAATCTTGGACTTGATGAAGGCAAAGCGACCGCGAGTGACATCGTCGCCGTTGAAGCCGGTTTCAATTGCGCGGGCAATGTCGGCGATACGTGGGTCGGCAGCCGCGATTTTGGCTTGCTCTACCTCAGCGGGATCGGTGTCGAAGCCACGCATCAGTACATAGATATTAGGCATAATCACCGTGAAGGCTCCGTGGGCTTTCGCGCCGATGAGGCGGCGCCATTGTCGGGCGGTGAGCCCGGCATCGTCGCCGCAGGTCATCACGGCATAGTGGTCGCCCGAGGCGGCGAGGGCTGAGCGGCAGGCGTCAATCCAACGGATAACCACCGGAGGCACGCCCCACGAGTAGACCGGGAAGCACCATATAATGCGCTCATTATCATCGGCTTGGGCGACAGCGGGGTAGGTGACCACACGCTCGCCCAATATGCGACTCAGCGACTGTGCCACATACATGCTGTTACCGGTTCCCGAGAATACGAGTATCATAGTTTGATATTTTTGCGTATGACCACCTTGGTGGCGCCGAAGCCATACTCGCGGAATGAGGCGTCGCTGACGTCGTGTCCCTTGTATCGGTGGGTGAGTTCCTTGGTAAGTGCTTGGCGCAGAACGCCTTCGCCCTTGCCGTGGATGAATATGATGACGCGCCCGGGGTGGTTGAGGTTCTCGTCCATGACGCGGCGGAAGGTGTCAATCTGGTAGTTGAGGATGTCGGCGCGGCTCAGTCCGGCAGTTGTATCGAGGAGAGCTGAGGCGTGGAGGTCGACTTCGAGGGGTGCGTTAGGGTCAGCCTTGGGCTGGTGAGGTTTGGGCTTGGGAGCATCGATGCGTGTCTTTTGGGCGATGGCTTGCTCGAGAGCCTTGGGGTCAACGGTGACGGGTGCTCCTTGGGTGACATCATCCTTGACCACGTCAATAGCCAATACCGGACCATCAAAATAGGGATTGGATGTGAAGCAATGGAGTCGAGCGAATTTGGTGACATCGAGGCGATGCTCATAGGCTACAGGGGCTTTGAGGGTGTATGCGCCGGTGGTCTTGAATGGGAGGGCTTGGACGGCGATGCGGTCGATGTCGGGCAGGTCGGCGACGGTCAATTCGAAGAGAAATTCTTGGATTTGGGGCTCAATCATGCCACGGAAGCGCAGAGTCCAGCGCTCGTCGTCGCGCGAGCGAGTAGCCACGGTGAGCCACAGGCAGTAGTTGGAGTCGTTGACCAGGGAGGCATCGAATGAGGTGTCGCTCAGTCGCTTGATGTTGTCGGGCTCGAAGCCGAGGACGATATTGAGGTGCTCGCCCTCGGCGGTCTCAACTATCGGCTCCAGTTGAGGCTCCGGGGCTTTGGCTACAGGCTTCACCGGCTCGGGTGTCGGCTCGGGCGCCTTGGTGTCGGGGCGTTCTATCTTATAAAAAGAGTCGGAGGTGCCCACCACGACACACTCGCTCACCAAGACAGGTGTCTCGAAGCCGTCTTCATCCACATATGCGGTGCGCCCGTCGATGCGGACGACGCGACCGCCGCCCACGCTGTTGAGAAAGCGTACTTGGTCTCCTATTTTTACATTCATAGTTCTTAATTTTTTTGCAAAATTACGCATAATAGTTTTAAAACGCTTAACTTTGCAAAAAAAAGAACAATGAAAAGAGCGATAAAGTTGATAATAGGCTTGATAGCAGTGGCATTGATAGGACTCATCGCCGGCGCAGTGTGGATGTGGTCAACAATCGAGCAGTATGATGGCGAGCCGGTGCGTATCTACATACCCGCCGGGTCGGATGCCGCGGCTATCCGCGACAGCCTTATAAGCGCGACGGGCGAGGATTTCGGCTCGTCGGTATCGACGCTATGGGGGCTGATGCGGTCCAAGGCATCGATGGCGCATGGCTCTTATGTTGTCGAGCCGGGTGAGAGCTCGTGGGACGTGGCTCGCCGACTGCGCAACGGGCGCCAAAATCCGGTCAAGGTTGTTATCAACAATATGCGCACTATCAACGACTTAGCCGACCGTGTGGCGGCTCGCTTGGAGACTACTCCCGAGGCTATCCTTGCCGCTATCGACAGCATGGTGGGCGCCGAGGAGGAATTTGCCTCGCCGGAGACCTATCCTGCCGCGTTTTTGCCCGATAGTTATGAGTTTTACTGGACCGAGAAGCCCGAGAATGTGGTGGCGACTCTGTTGATGTATCGCAATAAATTCTGGAATGAAGAGCGCCGCGCCAAGGCATCGGCATTGGGCTTGACAGCGGTGCAGGTTGCGACTTTGGCATCGATAGTCGAGGAGGAGAGCGCCCAAAGAGTCGAGCATGGCACCATTGCGCGTCTGTACCTCAATCGCCTTGATCGCGATATGTGCTTGCAAGCCGACCCTACGGTGAAATTTGCTATCGGTGACTTCGGCTTGCGACGCATCACCAATGTGCACTTGCGGTATGACTCGCCCTACAACACATATATATATAAGGGCTTGCCGCCGGGTCCGATACGCATTGTGGATAAGCGCACCATTGATGCGGTGCTTGATGCTCCGCGCCACAACTATTTATATATGTGTGCCAAGGAGGATTTCTCGGGCTTCCACAACTTTGCTGCCGACGGCGCCACCCATATGGCGAATGCCCGGCGCTATCAGGCTGCACTCAATCGCCGCGGTATCAGGTAGTTATTGAGCGAATAAGGCGCGAACTTTTACGGGCGAGGCACCCAACTCGATGGCTCGCTTGGCATCGCGTTGTGCCTCGTCGAGGCAATATCGGTCGCGGTTGAGCCATGCGCGATAGTAGTACAACTCGGGGTCGTTGGGGTACATCTTCATGCCATCAGTGATGGTCGCCGAGGCATCAGATAGTTCGCCGAGGGCGAGATAGCAACCGGCGAGGGTGGCGTAGTACTCGGCTTGCGGGTCCTCGGCAATGAGTTGGCGCAGGTAGGGCACAGCCAGGCGTTCGCGCCCGGTGAGCGAGTATAAGGTGCTGAGAGCCACTGCGGTATCGGAAGTGTGTGGGGTCACTTGCTTAAGGATGTCGAAGTCTTGCTCGGCGATGTCTTGGCGCCCGCCATATAGAGCCATCATGCCGTGATAGAAGCGCGCCTCGGTGGATAGCGAGTCGATGCGGATGGCGGCGTCAAAGTCTTCGTAAGCCTCGAAGTCGCGGTTGAGCGCCAGCAATAGGCGACCGCGTCCGAGTCGCGACACCAACATATTGGGGGCTATGTCGATAGAGCGCGAAAACGAGGCGAGTGCCAGCGAGTCGCTGTCGGTATAAGTGTAGCATATGCCTAAGTTGTAGTATACAAGAGCATTAGAGGGGTTGATGGGGTCAACAGCGAGGACATCGTTGAGTCGGTCGACAGCCTCGTTCCAGTTGCCGGCGGCGATGGCAGTGTCAGCCTCGCCCATAAGGATGAAGTAGGGGTTTGCCTCCCACAGCGAGTCGACCGCCTCGGTGGCGGCGGCTGAGAATGTAGCCATGCAGGTGATAATATATATGAGTAACTTCTTCATTTGAATCACTTGTGATTGACAGCGACAAAGTTATGCAAATAATCGCCAAGAACCTCAAAAAATAACATTAAAAAAAGTTGCATCACCCCGATATAATTAAGTCTATTTGAAATTTACTGCAAATTTGCAGTAAATTTCAAATAGAGCGAGTGCAAGGATTATTTATTTGATGCCAAGGGTGTGGAAATCTCATCAAAAATCTTTATATTTCCATCTTTGTCACTTTTGAGGGGTATAGTTCTGGCTGTCAGGGTGATA
>JBJEDD010000269.1:0-6110 GCA_051871715.1 Muribaculaceae bacterium
CATCAAATGCGGCAAAAATGCGCCCGGCGGGTGGATATACCGTGCCGTGGCTGTATGCCTCGCGGATGAACCCCGTGAGTTGCTCGAAGTATGGCGAGTTGAACTCGCCGCTCATTATCCTTTGCCAACTTGGCTCTATTCTTACATACATCGCTCTCAAATTTTTTGCAAATCTACAAAATTATGTCTAATTTTGCACCACAAATCGCTAAAAAAGCACTCGTGCCTGTAGTTCAATGGATAGAATTGTGGATTCCGGTTCCACCGATTAGGGTTCGACTCCCTACAGGCATACAAGTTGTAATCGCAGATTCTTGTTCGAAAAGAATTTGCGATTTTTTTTGACAAAAAGTTACGGCTAATTCAAATAAATGCCGTAACTTTGTGCCATGATAATAGAATCGCAACATAGTAAAGGCTTTATTATTCCGAGTAGGAATTCTTCAGATTATAGAATTATACTTCGGGAAGCAAGGAAAGGTAGTCTTGTGAAAATACGCAACGGAGTGTATGCCACCCGGGACTCACTTGCCGGGGGAATGATTGATATAGAAAGCATAGTACGAGGCGGAATTTTGTGCTTGTACTCGGCATGGCATTATTATGGTATGTGTACGCAAATTCCCGACTCTTTTTATGTAGCAATAGGAAGAAAGCGCAAAGTTCGTTTGCCCGAGATTATTGATATTACATTAGTATACCAGAAGGATGAACTTCTGGATATTGGACGTTGTTTCGTTACTATCGGTGGAATTAATGTCGCTATTTATGACCGTGAGCGTTGTCTATGTGATGCAATAAAGTATCGAAACAAAATAGGCATAGATGTAATGGCTGAAATACTCAATTCATATATCAATTATAAACACAAAAATTTCGGATTGCTGGCAAAATACGCAAAACAATTGAGAGTATATAAACTATTGACCACATATCTTGACGTCAAAATATAATGATTAAGAATATTGCTCATTCTATAAAGGTTCGCCTTCTAAATGAAAGTGACCACGATAATCGACGCTACCAACAACTACTTGTAAGGTATATGCAAGAACGTTTTTTATACAGATTATCGCATAGTAAATTCAGTAATCATTTAATACTGAAGGGTGGCGCTTTGCTTTATGCTTATGACGAATTCTTGCCAAGACCGACTTTGGATGTTGACTTTCTGGGTAAAGATATTAGTAATGATAAAGAATACCTTATCAAAATATTCAAGGATATTGCTTGTGATAATACACCAAATGATGGTGTAATCTTTGATTCTGATAGTGTTACTGCCACAGATATAGCCTTAGATCGTAAATACCCGGGAGTGAGAATTGCCATTATAGGTTTTGTTGATACAGTGAGAAAGGAGTTGACTTTCGATGTTGGGTTTGGAGATATTATCACCCCCAAATCCTGTAAAAATGGCATATCCTACAATAATTCAAGATATGGAACCTCCATTGCTATTGGCATACTCTTTGGAACCGTGGTGGCTGAAAAATTCCAGACGATAGTCGAAAAGAACGTGTTCAATAGTCGTATGAAGGACTTTTTTGACCTATATCGTATAATAATTGCGCGTTCATTTGATGAATATACTCTTTTAAGTGCTATTCGTGCAACATTAGATAACCGTGGTACAGATTATTCTGAAATTCAGATAATCTTATCTCAAGAATTTGCAAGTGATAATGTGTTAGAAAAGAGGTGGAATGCGTTTTGCAAAAAGTTGAGAATTGCAGATGCACCAAACTTTATTGAAATAATGGGAGTCATAACAACTTTTATCACACCATATTGCAATAAGTTGTTATAAATATTCAGTTCAGTAAATGCAAAAAAAAGCGAGCGGCTGCCGGGTGGGAGCCGCTCGCTTATTTTGCTTTTGTGGATTTTTTAGAAGATTGACCAGGCGACGGTGAGTCCTGCCATAACGATGGCTACCATCGACATGAGTTTGATGAGGATGTTGAGCGAGGGACCGGAGGTGTCCTTGAAGGGGTCGCCCACGGTGTCGCCCACGACGGTTGCGCGGTGCACGTCGCTGCCCTTGCCACCGAAGTTGCCTTCCTCGACATATTTCTTGGCGTTGTCCCAAGCACCACCGGCATTAGCCATGAAGATGGCGAGGACAAAGCCTGCCGAGAGACCGCCAACTAACAAGCCAATCACACCGGGCACACCGAATACGATGCCCACAAGGATAGGAGCCACAATAGCCAGCAGCGAGGGGAATACCATCTCGCGCTGAGCGCCCTTGGTGGATATCTGCACGCAGCGAGCGTAGTCGGGTTCGGCATCGCCGGTGAGGATACCCTTGATTTCGCGGAATTGGCGACGCACTTCCTCGACCATATGTGAGGCGGCGCGTCCTACGGCATTCATGGTGAGTCCGCAGAAGAGGAATGCCATCATAGCCCCGATGAACATACCCGAGAGAACGGTGGGATTCATCAGGGTGACGTCGAAGTAGGTCATGAAGTCGGTGAACGAGGCATCGTGCAGGGGCTTGGTAACTCCGTCGGGCATCTCGAGTACTGTCTGTCCCAGTCGGCTCATACCAATGCGGATTTCCTCGACATATGAGGCAAGGAGGGCAAGACCGGTGAGGGCTGCGGAACCAATGGCAAAGCCCTTGCCGGTGGCGGCAGTGGTGTTGCCCAGCGAGTCGAGGGCATCGGTGCGTCGGCGTACATCGGCACCCAAGCCGCTCATCTCGGCGTTGCCACCTGCATTATCAGCGATAGGTCCATAAGCATCGGTGGCGAGTGTAATGCCGAGTGTCGACAGCATACCCACAGCGGCTATGCCTATGCCGTAGAGGCCCATGCTCACATTGCTGAGGTCAAAGCCCGAGGCAAACCAATAGGAGAGGATGATGCCGGCGACAACGGCTATCACCGGGATGGCGGTTGATACCATGCCCAAGCCGATGCCCGAGATGATGACGGTTGCCGGACCGGTCTTGCCACTCTCCGAGAGGCGTTGGGTGGGCTTGTAGGATTGAGAGGTGTAGTACTCGGTGGAGCGTCCGATGATGATGCCGACAAGGAGACCGACAACTACCGACATGGATACCCACACCCAATTATTGAGACCCAGGAGCCACAAAATGAGGAATGTAGCACCGACAATAAGGGCGCTACTGAGGTTGGTGCCAAGGGATAGCGAGCCGAGGAGGTTGCGCATGGTGGCATCCTCGCGGGTGCGCACGGCAAAGATGCCGATGATAGACAGGATGATGCCAACAGCAGCGATGAGCATAGGAGCGATAACCGCCTTCATCTGCATGGAGACATCACCGCAAGTCATATATGCTGCGGCACCCAGAGCGGCTGTGGCAAGTATAGAGCCGCAATACGACTCGTAGAGGTCAGCGCCCATACCGGCGACGTCGCCCACATTATCGCCCACGTTATCGGCGATAGTGGCGGGGTTGCGAGGGTCGTCCTCGGGGATACCGGCTTCAACCTTGCCGACAAGGTCAGCACCAACATCGGCAGCCTTGGTGTAAATGCCGCCACCGACACGTGCGAATAGAGCCTGTGTGGAGGCGCCCATACCGAAGGTGAGCATTGTGGTGGTAATCATACACAACTTGGCTGTCTCAGCCTCTCCGGGTGCGATATCCACACAGTAGTTGAGCAGGATGTACCAAAATGAAATATCCAACAGACCGAGCCCGACTACTACCAAGCCCATGACTGCGCCGCTGCGGAATGCTACGCGCAAGCCGCCGTTGAGCGAGCGTCGAGCCGCATTGGCGGTGCGTGCCGAGGCGTAGGTGGCAGTCTTCATGCCGAGGAAGCCGGCAAGGCCCGAGAAAAAGCCACCGGTGAGAAAGGCTACCGGTACCCAGGGATTTTGCAGGTTAAACCCATAAGCCATGACTGAAAATAGTATCACCAGCCCCAGAAATACCAAGCCGACGATTTTGTACTGTTGCTTCAGGTAGGACATGGCGCCTTGGCGCACATATCCGGCAATCTTTTGCATTGTCTCGGTGCCCTCGCTCTCGCGCAGCATGTGGCGGTAGAAATACCACGCCAGCGCCAGCGCTATGATAGATGCTGCAGGCACAATCCAGAAAATTGAGTGTTCCATGTGTTTGTCAGTTATAGAATTTGCTACAAATTTACAAAAATCGTGGCAATTGTGCCAAATTTATTTTGCTTTGTTTCTTGTTAGTGAAACAATAACGTAACAAAGATGAAATATTTTTGTAATAAATAAGCGAGATATTTGCAACAGAATTAAAAAGACACAGAATGGACTTATTGTTTTTAGGAATCATCTTATTCCTGTTCGTGCTGGCGATATTCGACTTGACAGTCGGAGTAAGTAACGATGCCGTGAATTTTCTCACCTCGGCGATAGGCACCAAGGCGGCAAAATTTCGCACAATCATTATCATAGCCGCAGTGGGCGTATTTGCCGGCGCGGTGATGAGCAACGGTATGATGGATATTGCTCGGCACGGTATCTTCCGCCCCGAGCATTTCTCTTTTTACGATCTCGTATGTATATATATGGCGGTGATGGTCACCGACATCATATTGCTCGATGTGTTCAACTCCCTGGGTATGCCCACATCGACCACTGTGTCAATGGTCTTCGAGTTGCTGGGCGCCGCCTTTGCGGTCTCGGTGGTCAAGATGGCTGATGCCGGTGCAGGCTTGGGAATGATGGACTTCCTCAACACCGAGAAGGCTCTGTCGGTGATAATCGGCATCTTCCTGTCGGTGGCAATAGCCTTTATCTTCGGCACCGTGGTGCAGTTCATAGCGCGCATGGTGTTCTCATTTGGTTACAACCGTAATCTCAAGTGGAAAATCGGCATTTATGGCGGTTTAGCCACCACTGCTATCATATATTTCTTGTTGCTAAAGGGAGCCAAGGATATGTCGTGGATGACTCCCGAACTCAAGGGCTGGATTAAGGCGAACACCTGGCTGATACTTGGCGCAAGTTTTGTGGTGTGCTCGGTATTGATGCAACTGTTGCATTGGCTGCGAGTCAATGTGCTCAAGGTGGTGGTGCTTATCGGCACCTTTGCCTTGGCGATGGCATTTGCCGGCAATGACTTGGTCAACTTCATCGGCGTGCCCTTGGCGGGCTATTCTTCATATAATGATTATATGGCTAATGGAGCCGGCGAACCCACGACGTTTATGATGGGCTCGCTCAACGAGTCGGCAAACACTCCCGTGGGCTTCCTCCTTGCTGCCGGTGTGATTATGGTGATATCTTTGGCGACTTCCAAGAAGGCGCATAATGTCACCAAAACAGCCATCGGCTTGGGTAGCCAAACCGGTGGCGATGAAATCTTCGGCTCGTCGCGCATCGCGCGCAGTATAGTGCGCATGTCGCTGTCGGTGCACTCGTGGGTCGAGCGCTACATCCCGCGCCGTGTATTGGCATGGCTGAGCCGTCGCTTTGATACCTCACAAATGACCTTGGAGCAAGGTGCAGCCTTCGACTTGGTGCGTGGCTCGGTCAACTTGATGCTTGCCGGCATGCTCATCGCCGCCGGTACTTCGATGAAATTGCCCTTGTCCACCACTTTCGTAACATTTATGGTGGCGATGGGTACCTCGCTTGCCGACCGCGCCTGGGGGCGCGAGAGCGCTATCTTCCGCATCACCGGTGTTATCTCGGTGGTAGGTGGATGGTTCATCACTGCCGGTGTGGCATTTATCGGCGCTGCACTTGTCGCCTCGCTGATGTATTGGGGTGGCGCATGGGCTATGATACCCATCGGCGTGATTGCCTTGGCGCTTATCATCCGCAGTAATCTGCGTTACAAGGCTAAAAAACAAGAAGATGAAACCGATACCCTCTTCCAAACCATCTTGACTACTGAAGATGCATCGAGCACTTGGGGCTTGCTCAATATGTATATCGACCAACATCGTAGCAAGTTTGTGGAGTTTGCCTCGGCTTCTTATATGGATATCACACAGGGCTTTATCAAGGACGATGTGAAGACCTTGAGCAAGGTCGATCGCGAACTCGACCGCGAAAAGCAGGTGCTCAAGGGTGCCCGTCGCAAGGAGACACTTTGCTTGCGTCGCATACCCGCTGAGGTGGCTATCACCAAGAGCGCGTGGTTCCAC
>JBJEDD010000270.1:0-1608 GCA_051871715.1 Muribaculaceae bacterium
TTGATGATGTGGGTGGCATCAACGGGGTTGAAGTCGTTGAGAATTGGCACGATGACCGAGCCGTAGGTGAGCGACGCCATGAATATGTAAATCCATCGCGAGGTGTTCTTGCCCAGGAGGGCAATCTTGTCGCCGGGTCGGATGCCTATGGAGTCGAAGTACAGGTGAAGACGGGCGATATGCTTAGCCATCTCGCCGTAGGTGAGTGTCTTACCCGTGGTGAAGTCGGTGACCGCAGGCAATGGAAAGTTGTCGATGAAAGATTGTTGATAAACTGTGATGATGTCGCAGCCACGCAGGTCTTTGTGCATACTTTCCATAGTAATTGTGTTTAAGGGGTTAACGAATTATTTGCTCACGATGGGAGCCAATGCCTTCTTGATGTCCTCAAAGATGGCATCGATGGAGTTGTTGCCGTTGATAGGCAGGTACTTACCCTCGGCGATGTAGTAGTCGCGCAAGGGGCAAGTCTGGCGGTGGTACACCTCAAGGCGTTGCTTGATGGTGACGGGGTTGTCGTCGGCGCGGCCTGTTTCCTTGCCGCGGAGCAACATACGGTTCATGAGCTGGTCCTCGTCGACTTCCAAGCCGATGACGGCGTGGAGCATGGTGCCGCGACGAGCGAGCATATCGTTGAGGGCGACAGCCTGGTCGATAGTGCGGGGAAAGCCATCGAAGATGACCCCGCGGGCTGTCTTGTCAGGGTTGGAGTCGAGCACATCCTCGAGGACGCTGACCATGAGGTCGTCGGGGATAAGATTACCTTTGGAAATGTACCTGTCGGCTATGACGCCCAGCTTGGTGGCACGCGAGATATGGTCGCGCAACACCTCGCCGGTGGAGATGTGGTATAGCCCATATTCACGAATCAAATTGTCACTCTGAGTGCCTTTCCCGCTGCCGGGAGCGCCGAAAATAACAATATTAAGCATTAATAGAGTTAATTTTCTTTTAAGATGTAGATGTCATTGAGGTCGCGAGCCTTCTCGTTGAGGTCGAGACCGAAGCCAATGATAAATTTTTTGGGAATAGAGAAGCCCACATAGTCGGGGTTAACGTCCTCGACGAGAGCTTCGGGCTTGAACAAAAGGGTAGCGACCTTGATTTCGGCAGGCTCTTTGACCACGAGGCGGTCGATGAGTTGCTTGATGGTGTGCCCGGTGTCGACGATGTCCTCGACGATGATGACAGTGCGGCCCTTGATGTCCTCTTGGAGAGCCATAACCTCCTTGACGGTGCCGGTGGAGCCGGTGCCCTCGTAGCTCTTGAGGCGGATGAAAGTGATTTCGGCATTAATGCCTTCACAAGCCCTAAAGAGGTCAGAGGCAAAAGGAAACGCCCCGTTCAGCACACAGATGAACAAGGGCGATTTACCGGCGCAGTCGCGCGTAATTTCCTTACCCAATTCTTTGATTCGGGCATCAATAGTATCACGGAAGATATACGGCTCGAAGGTCATGCCTTCGTATTCAACATACTTCATATCTATCTGATGGAAAATTTTTGCAAAGTTATAAAAATTTTTGCAATCAGCGATACAACATCTCAAAAATATTTATCAACACCAAAGGAAAGACCTCCTGCGGGGGGCAGGAGGTCTTGATGGGT
>JBJEDD010000271.1:0-6094 GCA_051871715.1 Muribaculaceae bacterium
ACGGGGAAGATGTTTTCGGTCGTTACCCCGATTGTGCCTTATGCCATAATTCTTTATGTTTTTTGTTTGTTTTTCCTGCTCTATGCTTTGCAAAAGCCGTGCCGAATGAGTAAATCTGCCAATATTGCACTATTTAACAATTATTAACTGACATTCCTTGCCGTTTGTTTGCCATAAATCACTAATTTTGCAAATGTTTTTGGCACATTTGTGTACCTACTTACTTATGAATTCAGTTTTTTAATTTTAAATCATATATCTATGAAGAAATTTTACACTTTACTCGTTTCTGCAGTTGTGGCTCTCGCAGCCAATGCTACCGATTTCTATCTCGTCGGTGGATTTAACGGTTGGAAAAATCAAGATCCGACTTGCTTGTTTACCGCCCAAGGCGATGGCACCTATGTACTCGACCTCGGTGTTACCCTTACTTCAGGCTTCAAGATCAACGATGGTACTTGGAGCAACAATGACTACAACTTCGGTGGCGACGGCGTAACAAAGCTCGTTATCGGCGAAGTGTATAACCTCTCTGTTGGTGGCTCTTCCAAGGACATCGCAATCAGCGAGAATATCGCCAATCCTCACCTGGTTTTCAACCCCGAGGCTAAGACCCTTCTCATCACCGGTCAGAGCAAGGAAGCCGTTTACTGCTATGCTGTTCACGGCGAAGTATTCGACGGCGCTACTTGGACTTCCGGCAACATGGACGAAGTTGACGGCAAGTGGGTCCTCACTGCAACTATCGTTCCCGGTAGCTTCGGTTTGATGCAGATGGATGCCGAGTCGCACATGCAAACCGGCTGGTTCGCCGGCGTTCCTGTTGGTGAAGAGGCTCCCGCCTTCACTCTCGACAATCTCGGTCAACCCCAAGCCGTTACCGACCTTGAGGACGTTCGCACCAACTGGGCTTCAAACCTTGAGGGTGAATACACCTTCACTTTCGATCCCGAGGCTCTTACCCTCACCATTATCGAGGCTTCCGGTATTGCTTCTGTAGTCGTTGACAACGACGCTCCCGCCGTTTACTACAACCTCCAGGGCGTTGAAGTTGCCAACCCCGTTCGTGGCATCTACATCCAGGTTCGTGGCACTTCAGTGAAGAAAGTAGTTCTCTAAGTAATTATTCATCTAACTATAACAAAGCCCCGCGGGACATCTCCTGCGGGGCTTTGTCGTATCATTTAAGCAGTGCTGCGACGAGGGCTCTGGCGCTGTTGATGCCATCGATTGCTGCCGACACTATGCCTCCGGCATAGCCCGCCCCTTCGCCCACCGGGTATAGCCCTGCCAGGGCTGTGTGCATGCGGCTCTCAGGCTCACGCGGCACACGCACCGGTGCCGAGGTCCTCGTCTCCGGACCCATCACCACGGCTTCGTTGCTCAAGAAGCCTCGAGCCTTGCGTCCGAAGTCCTTGAAGCCTTGTTGCAGGCGGTAGGCTATCGCCTTTGGCAACAATTGGTCAACTCGCCCGAGTATGTTGCCCGGCGCGTAGGATGTCCGTGGCAGTGTCCGGCTCTCGCGCCCGGCGACAAAGTCGCTCATGCGCTGTGCCGCTGTGCGCTGGCTGTCGCCGGCAGCGTGGTAGAAGGTCTGCTCGATATCCTCCTGGTAGCGCATCATCTTCATGGCGCCATATTGGTCATAGTCGGGAATATCCTCTGGGAGGACCTCCACCACCATGCCCGAGTTTGACCACCGAGTGCCGCGGTTTGATGGCGACATACCATTCACCACCAACTGCCCGGGCGCCGATGCCGCCGGCACTATCACGCCACCGGGGCACATGCAGAATGAGTATACGGCTCGCCCGTCGACGCGGGTGAGCATCGAGTATTCGGCAGGCGGCAGATATGCTCCGCGCCCCGCCGCATTGTGATATTGTATGCTGTCTATCAGGGTCTGGGGATGCTCCAAGCGCACGCCCACGGCTATGCCCTTGGGCTCCATCTCCGCTCCGGCGCGCGCGAGCATCTCATACACATCGCGCGCCGAGTGACCGGTCGCCAATAGCACCGGTCCATCGTATTCCTTGCCGTCGGCAGTCGTGACTCCTGTCACCTTGCCGTCTTTCACTCGCAGGTCGGTGACTCTGCTACCGAAGTGCACCTCGCCGCCATATTCGATAATAGTGTGGCGCATCGCCTTGATTATCACCGGCAAGCGGTCGGTGCCTATGTGCGGATGGGCATCGATGAGTATGTCATCTGATGCCCCGTGTGCGTGAAATATGGCGAGCACCTTGTCCACAGGTCCGCGCTTGGTGCTGCGGGTGTACAGTTTGCCGTCCGAGTATGCTCCCGCGCCCCCTTCGCCGAAACAATAGTTTGAGTCGGGGTCGACGATGCCCTCGCGGCTGATTGCCGCCAAGTCGCGCCGGCGGCTGTCCACATCTTTGCCGCGCTCGAGTATGATAGGGCGCACCCCCAGCTCGATAAGTTCCAAGGCAGCAAACAAGCCGCCCGGACCCGCACCAACCACTATCGCTTGTGGTGCCTTGCGCACATCCGGGTATCGTATCGGCTCATAGCGCCGCACGGACTCGTCTATCTCGTCGATATGCAGCAACAGAGTCAGATTGACCATCACGCGCCGTTGGCGAGCGTCTATCGACCGCGAGATTATATCAACGCGCTTGATACGCTCCGCCTCTACACCGGCGACTCGCGCGGCTTCGGCAAGCCGCAACGCCTCAGTCGCCGCCACCTCGGGCGTCGTCCGCAATTGTATCTTTTCAGTCATCGCTCTTGGGCTTTTTTCTGAACAGGCGGCGTATGCCCCTGTCGGCTGTCGGGAAGATTATCATCAGCAATATCCACAGCAACGTCAGATTGCGAGCATCCGATCCGTCGTCTATCACCGGCATATCGTCGACAAAGGCGCTGTCGCGCAACATCGCCGGGTCGATGGACACCAGCGACCGCTTCCACATGATCACCCCGTCGCGCAGGGCGACTATCGACGCGTTGCCGCGCACCAATTGCTTCAAGTCGGTGTCGCCGCATGAGTACACCTCAAAGTGCGGGCGCGCCAGGTCTACCCATTGCTCCAATGCCTCGCCCGACGCCGCCACCAAGCCTATCATTCGCCCTCCGCGGGCTGTGATGCTGTCATTTATCTCGTTGGCGAGCCTTGCTCGGGTGATGTATTCGATATCGGGATTATTAACCACCAACAGCAGTACATCGCCGTCCAAGTCGCTCAATATCTCATCGGTCACCTCATACTCGTCGTCAAATATGGCAAGCGCCGACGCATCTGCCTCGCTCTCAACTGCTGACACAAAGGTCCACGTCGAGTCGGGTAGGGCATCGAGCGCAAATTCTCGCTCCTCGCCGCCCTTACTATATATAAATGTCGGAACCGCTTCCTCGTCGCTCTCAGCGTTTAATGCCGTGCCAACGGGGTAGGGGCGGAAGTCCACCATCGGCTGAATACTCCACCCGACGATTGCCAAGAATAGTCCATATGCCACGCTGATGGCTATCGCCAGCCACTGGGTCGACGGGCGGTACAGCGGCACTATATGCTTGCTCCCATATTGTGCCCACCCGAGCATCAGCGTAATCACCACATTCTTCCACATCGTAGCCCCATTGCTCAGGATGATGAAGTCGCCAAAGCAGCCACAGTCTGCCACCGGCTCGGCTACATAGATGTATATCGACAGCGGCAGCATTACTGCCATCAGCAGCAATCCGCATATCGGCGCCGCACGGCGCATGCAGCCCGTCGCCAGCAGAACTCCGGTTACCATCTCAAAGAGCGACAAGCCCACCGCGAAAACTATCACGATGTCGGGCGGTATCGCTCCCGATATCCCCCATGCCGCCAGGTATTCATCTATCTTATATACAAAGCCCGCCGGGTCGACGCACTTCGCCCAACCCGACACCACAAACGTAGCACCTGTCACCACTCGACACAGCCACGTCGCTGCTCGCAACATCGCCACTCCGCTCATTCGGTCAACTTGATGATGCCGAAGATGGCATATATGATGATATCCAAGTAGTTGGCATCTATACCCTCCGACACTTTCACAGACCCGTCATGGTCCTCGATCTCCTTCACCCTCTCTATCTTGGTGAGGATAAAGTCGGTGTACGACGACACGCGCATCGACCGCCATGCCTCATCGTAGTCGTGGTTCTTGGCTTGCATCAGCTCCCGAGCCACCTTCGCATACTTGTCATACAATTCGATGGCGCGCTCCGCGCTGATATCCTTAGTGTCGACATACCCCAGCTCAAGTTGGATAATGCCCACGATGCCATAGTTAACTATCGCGATAAACTCAGGCAATATGCCTTCGCCCACCGCCGAGTGACCCTTCACCTGCAGCGAGCGTATACGCTTCGCTTTGATAAACAACTGGTCAGTCACGCTACACGGCCGCAGCATCCGCCACGACGCACCATAGTCCTGCAATTTCGCCCAAAATATCTTGCGACAACGCTCTATCGCCTTGTCAAATTGTTCGTTCGTATTCATTTCTTTCATTTTTCTGCAAAGTTATCAATTATTCCACACATTTCCACCCTCTTCCCCACCATTTTTCAATAATTTTTACTTCACTCCTGCTTCACTCCTACTTCACTCCTACTTCACTCCTACACGTTCACGATTCTGCCATTGACTCACTAATGTATTGTACGATCTATCATTATGAGTTTAGCATGTGATGGCTCTTCATAAGCATTACAGGTAGCAAGGTAATTCTTCAATTCAGTGAAGTCCGTGCCATAAAGGTTGTCGCTGAATTGGTGGAGTTTTGTCATTACATTTATATATGCCAGAGGGTCTTTATGGCGAGTCAGTTTTCGCAATGCAAGAATATAATCTTCGCGGAACACTGTTGGAACAATTATCCGCGACTGGTCGGCGCGTACAAATTCGGCATTCATCATCACGCGGGCAATACGCCCATTACCATCATTGAACGGATGAACCTCGCTAATCATAAACATCATGAAGATAGCACGTGCAAACGGATCTGACAAGGCTGCATAGTACTTGAAACCTTGTGACAGTGTGCCTTTCACAAGCTTATAATCCACAAACTCTGTCATGCCGGCTCTATTATTCTTTGTCTTAAATATTCCTGGATTCATATGCGGTCTTCCTTCAAGAAGGATACTATGCCTATGGCTGAGTATTGCAAATAATTCCTGTGGCGATGTTGGCGTTTTCTTCATCTCTGCTCGATTGGACAACACCTTGAATGTACCAAGTATGTCATGTGAATCCTCATCTCGTCGCGGAATTGGTATTCCCGAGTCAACTATCATCTTCGCTTCATCGACATCAAATTCCGTCCCTTCGATGTAATTTGAGAAATAACTCTCAAAAAACGAAAATAGACGGAATGATTCTTCATCGGTATTACGATTATTACGTATTACGAAATAGCGGTCCTTTATCGCATCAAAAAGCAATTCAAATAGTTCTATCCTCGTCTTATCAAACGGATTGCCTGCCGCAAGCGCTTTTGCCGACGATGTTGACAACACTTTCGCATCGTGTGTTGAAAGCAACGCTGATATTATGCTATTGATTTTGCTATACTCCGCATTCATCCCCAATTCCTCGGCAACTGCCCTCAATTCATCGCGGTACTCGTTTAGTCGGTCTTCTCCGCCTGTGAGTAGTATTTGCTCGAGTTTGTTCTCTATAACACTTACAGGAAGTACACGTGATTCATCGCCCGATTTCTTCGACACTTGCATATTCTCAAGCATATACCTATGCTCTCCCGATATGTGCATTCCCATGAATGGTATATCATGCCGCGATGCCTTTGGCCCTTTGACAAAATTCAGTATTATCCCGGGCAAGTCTGTTACCCTCCTTGTCGTTGAATTTGTCAGGAAGAAATTTCCGGTCGCTGTCGGTCGCATCTCTTTGGCACTACGATGACTGATGATTGCTTCGGGATAACGATATACAAGTATATCTATGATGTTACGGCGCACAATATTCTCCAGGCTGTCTACAAGGTTGGTCGTATATATGCGTGGTGCCACTTTGCGTAGCTCGCCATCCTTCTCTTTCTTGCTCAGTACACGAGAGATATTCGGATCTGATGAGCCG
>JBJEDD010000272.1:0-6060 GCA_051871715.1 Muribaculaceae bacterium
TAATATGCAAATTTTTCTTGGAAAAAATTTGCATATTAACAAGTTTATGGTTTAGGGGCGCCTATCGGCGCGGTTTATTGTTGATGGTTTATAGCTGATGTAGCTAATTTAGCTGATTTAGGTGGGCGGAGATGTGTGCTTGCAACCCTTCCAGGGTTGTTTTCTTTTTTTCTTGGGGACCCCAGGGTGGGCGAAGCCCTCCCTGGGGTTAGTGATGATGAGACCCCGCCGGGGTCTTTTTGCTTGGGTATAAGCAACCCGCGCTGCGGGTTGTGCTTCTTTTTTGAGGTTGTGATCCCCACGTAGGCGCGCAGCGCCAACGTGGGGTTTCGCATGAGGAACCTGCTCCGCAGGTTCTTGCAGCGCTGATCTTCACAATTACTCAAAGACAATACAACGACGGTTCGGAGCATTTCGCATCCGAGCCGTCGTTGTTTATTGTAATGGTGTGGTTTAACGCAGGTTGAAGTTCATGCGCCACACGTTGAAATTCTTGCTGCTACGGTCGCTGATGAAGTAGATTGACTTGCCATCGGCACCCCATTGCGGGCACAAGTCATCGGCGGGGTGATAGGTGAGTTGCATGAAGTTGCTACCATCAAGACGGCATACAAAGATGTCAACATTCTTTTTCTTATTGACGGGAGATACCGAGTTGCCGGTGAAGAGTATCCACTTGCCGTCGGGTGAAATCTGCGGGTCGCTGTAGCCATGCTCTTTGTCGGTTATGATGAGTTGCTCTTGACCGGTCACATAGTTCACGCGCCAGATTTCGCTATTGCCATTTGATGTGTTGCGCACACACAAGAACTCCTGTGTGCCATCGCCTAAGGGACAAGGACTATAGCCGCTACCACAATTGGCAAGTTCACCGGTCTCTAACTTATATGACCATATGCATGAACCTACACCGGCTTCTACACGTTCAAAGTACAATATCTCGCCATTGCGACTCAATACGGGATTAAAGTCAAAATTGTTTGAGGTATGTTGATGAATCAATGTACCGGCATGAGAGTTTACAGAACAAATCTTACTGGTAGTTTCGGTGTAATCGCTATAATATAAATTGTCGTCAATGCCCCAAAAGCAAGTGCCAACATTGCGGAATGTGCGTTGAGTGGCGGCACCTGCTGAGGTGGAACGACGCACCATTACATTGTGCTGCTTATTTTGTAAACCGAGATAGGCAAGTTCTTTTCCATCAGGAGATACTGATAGCGTGCGAATACTTGCCCATGTACACTTACCATTTAAGCCACTAGATGCCGTTACGGGATTAACTGATAACCCTCCAACTTTCGGGTGAACAACGGCATCCTTTGATTCGTCGGTGATTTTCACGATGCCAAGACCGGACTCTTCGGGCGAGAAAGCTGCCTCATAGGTCTTCTTGTTGCACGATGTAATACTCAACAATCCACAGATACAGAATGCAGAGATTGCAAGATTTGTTATTTTCATAGCAAATATTATTTAGTTAGTATTATTGATATTAGCGGTTAATTAGATGTCGCAAAGGTACAAAAAATATTAATATTCTGACCCTTTCCCTCAAAAAATTATAGGATAACGACCCTAATGTCCGCGAAGAGGTGACTAATACTTCTCAAAAAACGGCAAAAATGAGAAGTAATGAGGCGATACTTCTCAAAAATCGCGTTTTTTGAGAAGTATCCACACCATTTTTTCTTTTTTTTCAGTAATTTTGCAGAGAAATCAGTATTCTTACACTCGCCCTATGGATAATACTCAATACAAAATCCCGACGCTCCCCTTGCCCTTTGACTTGGAGACAAAACCCATTTTGAAGCGACTGAATCAAGCCAATAGATGCCTTGCCGAATTGAAGGGTGTTGCAATGACAATTCCCAATGAGAATATACTCATCAGCACTTTGACTCTGCAAGAGGCAAAAGATAGTTCAGAGATAGAGAATATAGTTACTACACAAGACGATTTGTATCAAGGTGCAGCAGCATCGCTCTCTGACATTGCTATTAATGCGGCTACCAAAGAGGTCTTGAATTATCGAGAAGCCTTGGAGCATGGTTTTCGATTGGTAAAGCAAAAAGGGGTATTGACATCCACAATCATCAAAGATATCCAGCAATATTTGGAACATAATTCCGCAGGGTTTCGCAGCGTTCCCGGGACAGCGTTGAAACGCTCAGACGGGGTAGTCATTTACACACCTCCGCAAGATATACAGACTATTTTGGACCTAATGAGTAATCTTGAGAGCTTCATCAATGATGAAAGCCTATCGAATCTCGACCCCTTGATAAAACTCGCTATTATTCACCACCAGTTTGAGAGCATTCACCCATTCTATGATGGGAATGGGCGAACAGGTCGTATCGTGTGTGTACTATACTTGGTCCTAACCAATCGCTTGGACTTACCAATATTATATCTCAGCCGCTATATCACCCATAACAAGGGGGAATATTATCGTCTTATTCAGGCTATTAGGGATAAGTCAACTGACAATGCCACAGAGTGGGAAGAATGGATTCTATTTCTCTTGAAGGGTATTGAAGAAACAGCAGTCGATACAACTCGACTGGTAAAAGGCATCTCCAAATTAATGGCTGAGTTTAAAGCAATTATACGTCCTTTATTTGGCAAGTTGTATCGCCACGAATTACTTAATAATCTATTCTATCATCCATACACAAAGGTCGATTTTATAGAGAAAGAATTGGGCATAAGTCGCGCGACGGCGACACGCTACCTCAATCAATTAGTTGAGACCAAATTAATTGAGCGAGTAAAAGTAGGGCGCAATCATTACTACATAAACATTCCGCTAATGAAACTATTTATTAGCGTCTCAGACACCGATACAACAGATTCTTCTCTTCCTATAGAATCAGTTATCGAGGGTGACTAATACTTCTCAAAAAACGGCAAAAATGAGAAGTAATGAGGCGATACTTCTCAAAAATCGCATTTTTTGAGAAGTATCGCCTCGTTTTATGTAAAATTGTTAAGGAGTAACGGCACGGATGGGGTAACCGCAGTAACGGTTGCCGGCATAGCGGGTATGACCTCCATTATTGAAGCATAGATACCACGCCAGGTAGGAATTTTTGTCGGGAGTACCGCTCCAGAAGTATCCAAATGAGCCACGGCTTCGCAGAGAATTTTCCTCTCGATACCCGGTAGCAGGCAGGAATATGGAGTTGCCGGTACGCTTGCCTGTCACCTTATAGCCCTTAATGCCTCCGATAGTGGTCCATGTCCAAGTGCAGTCGGTGAGCAATTCGTCAATTTCGTAGGCAGTGGGCAGACGCCAAGTGCCACCCCACTTGGCTCGCGCGGCATCATACTTGGCATTGCCGATGATTTCGTTTTCCTTGCGGCGACGACCGTTCAAAGCACTACTGCTATAATCCTCTTTGGTGTTTATCTCGCCCCATGAGAAATATGAACCATAATCCGAGGGGTTTGAACCACCTACATTGCAAGTAGCCCACTTGACCGACAATCCAAGGTCAACATAGCCGTGACCGGCTACAGTACCAGTGGGATTTGAAATTATTGTGGGCGATTCGCCGGCACCGGCAGCAGTGGTTTGCGAGTGGTCAGCAGTCGCTCTCGGTTGCTCGGGCGTATTGCCTACTGCGGTGACCGGCGTTGTCGTTGTAGGGTGAGCGGGAGTAGCAACAGGAGTCGCCGGAGTTGCCGGAGTGAGAGAACGTCTTGTCGGGGCAGTAGGAGTTACTGCTGGCTCGGGTGTCTGAGTAGGAGTTTGTACCGTAGTATGCTCGGTAGCCGGCGTTGGCATTGCCAAGGGATCAGCGACATTTGCCGCAGAGGGGTCCTCTGTGGCAGGCTCTTCCTCTGTCACCTCATATGTCTCTGCGGCTATTGCTTCCTCGTCAAGCACATCGACCGCTTGGGCTATCAAGGTGGTATCTTGTGTGTCGTCAATCGGCTTGTTGCTACCACTGAAGGTGATAATACCCGTCACACCGGCTATCAGCACAACGCACAAGGCAGTGATGATTGCTATGCGTCGCTTGCCTCCGCCGGGAGTGGCGCCTGAGACGCCTTTGGTTGTATTGCCGGAGGCGGGCTTGACCGCCTGCGGCTCGGCGTCAGACGGCTTGTGAGGCATGGGCATAGTGGTGAGACTGCGGGCACCGGCTTCGTCATCGAGGATAGCCGTGAATTCGGCTATCGACTGCGGACGGTTGCGCTTGTTGAGCACCATAGCCGCCTCGATGGCGCGGCGAGTCGCCGGCGTAATCGACTGTGGCAAGGGGATGTTCTCGTCACCCGAGTTGAGGCGGTTGGCACTCAACGGAGTTACCCCGGTGAGCGCCTTGTAGAATGTCGCCCCCAGAGAGTAAATGTCGGTAGAAGGCAGGAAGTCAATCACGTCGTTGTCCATTTGCTCGGGCGGTGCATATCCCGGTGTGCGCCCCACCAGTGTCGAGGTATTCTCACCGTTTTCTTCGTCGTACTGCTTTGACACGCCGAAGTCAATGAGTATCACCTTGCCCTGCTTGTCTATCATGATGTTGCCGGGCTTGATATCCAGATGGAGGCGGTTGTGCATGTGCACGAAGTTGAGGGCGGCACACAGTTGGCGCATATAGTCCAGGGCGACAGCCTCGCTCAGCGGTCCTTGCTCTGCGAGTATCTCCTCCAACGAGTGCCCCTCGATATAGTCCATGACATAATAAGCGGTGCCACGTTCCTCGAAGACATCAATCACGTGGACAATGCCCGGGTGCACGAGGTTGAATACCGCCTTGGCTTCGTCGATAAACTTGCGGCGCAACTTGCTGATTAACTCGCGCTTGCTGGTGGTGCCCACCGACACATTGCCGGTGTGCTCGTCGCGGTTGCAGTATTCCTTGACAAAAAATTCCTTGATGGCTACACGACTCTCGAGGACGGTGTGAACAGCCTCGTATGTGCAGCCAAAGCCGCCGCTATTGATGAAGCGGACTATCCGATATTTGCCTCCCTGGAGGAGAGTACCTGTAGGTAGATGCATAGCCGGAGTCAATTAAAATTTGTAGCCGATATTGAAGCGTAGATCAAAATATTGGTCAACAGTATTCTCACTCCAATAACCATCATTATCATAATAATAACTCCGATATTCATAAGGTAAGTAGCTGTCTGAATCAAAAATATAAGCATAGGCGCCGACAATTTCAAACATCCAATTGCCATAAATGCAGCCAACACCAATCTCCGGCTTTATCATAATGCAATCAAAATCTGTTTGAAATAAAGCGCCTACATGTCCGGTGAAATCAACTTTGTCATTGATGGGTCTTACCAAGCCAAATACCGGTCCAATGGAGGCTCCAAAATTCGACGTACTTGAGGTTTTAAATAAATCACGACCATCTTCATCTTCAATATGGTATCCTTCATCATCATAAAGATAATCCCAATCCCATTCAGGTGCCGAGCTGATACCAATTTGACCGCCTACGAATAAGCCGAAGTCATTGATTTGCTTTTGGTACTCCAACAGCAAGTTGTATGAGAAAACCGCAGGCTTTTCTTCAAAATCGCCTATAGGCATTGCGACGCCGGCGCCGGCTTTTACAATCCAAGATGACGGATAATGGACTTTGGCGCGTTGTTGCTCATTGTTGATTAACGAGGCATTAGAGCCTTGGGCGGTTGCCCCAATTGCAGCACTCAGAGATAACGCTGCTACTAACACTTTGAGTTTCATAGAAATACACTTATTCCTATGGCCCTGCGGAATGATTTAAAGGTGCAAGAAACGTGGGCCACTAAGCATGTCCACAATGAAGGCCGTAGGATGCCCGGAGAACAAGACACAGCATAGAGACCCACGCGTAGCGTGAGAATCGTAATGCCTTTGCGTCTCCTGAAAATTTCCTACGTTTTCATTGTCAACAAAGCATAACGCTTCTGTTATTTCGAAATGTCACGGCAAATTTACAAAAAATATCAATATCCTCATCCTTTCCCTCAAAAAATTATAGGATAACGACCCTAATATCAATATTGTCCTAAACGTTTTGAGCAAAAATAAAAAAGGAAGTAGTTACTAAG
>JBJEDD010000273.1:0-6055 GCA_051871715.1 Muribaculaceae bacterium
TGTAGCAATACGGCAGATATCAAGCGCGATAAAGAACTTTTGAAGTATCTGCAAGAGAATGAGTCGCTGCTATCACGCGAATGGAAAGACCTTGGCGGATGTGTTAAAAAGAGCACCTTTGACAGAATTGTTACTCGCTTACAAATGGGCGGCTATGTTGTGACGGCAGACTTTGAATACCGCTACGATGCCAAAGGCGACCGCCAAGGTATCGGCATCGCTTGCTATACCACTCCTGAGGCTTTATTCGGCAATGACATCATACTTCACGATGTGTTGCCGACTCAATCATTGGATATAATAATCAAGCGCCTTAAGAGCCATACATTCTTAAAAGATATTGATACGGATACGATATATAAACTACTGACTGTTAAAAAGATATGACTGCTATACACCGCACAGAATATACGCCCGAGCGCATCGAAGCTGACCGCCGTGTGCTCGAACTCCTTGCTCGCTCGTTCCCTAACTTAGGCGCTGCAAGTTCTGAAATCATCAATCTTGAGGCTATCTTGAACCTCCCCAAGGGTACCGAGCATTTTGTCGCTGACCTCCATGGAGAGAGTGATGCTTTCCGACACATTCTCAAGAACGCATCCGGCAATATCCGCCGAAAGGTTACAGAGATTTTCGGCACATCACTCGCCGCCGAGGATATTCGGCAGTTGTGCTCGCTGATTTATTACCCCGAGCAAAAGTTGGAATATATTCATGCCGCAGCCGGTGACAATGATGAGAAATTATGTGATTTCTATACAATTACTCTTCACCGATTAGTCAAGGTCGCCCGCTCGGTTTCATCAAAATACACCCGCTCAAAGGTGCGCAAAGCATTGCCACCGGAATTTGCCTATATCATTGAGGAATTGCTTCATGAGAGCGAGAGCGAGGAAAAAAAGTTGCCCTACTTCACACGCATTATCGAAACAATCATCTCGACTGAGCGTGCCGACGATTTCATCATTGCAATATGCAATGTAATACAACGTCTTAGTATAGACCGACTTCATATTCTTGGTGATGTATTCGACCGCGGACCGGGTGCACATATCATTATGGATACACTCATTGACTATGGCAAATTTGATTTCCAGTGGGGAAATCACGATGCCTTGTGGATGGGCGCTGCTGCCGGAAACGAGACTTGCATCGCCTCGGTATTGCGCATCTCACTCAGGTATGCCAATATGGCTACCCTCGAGGATGGCTACGGCATCAATATCTTGCCGCTGGCAACATTTGCTATGGAGACATATGGTGATGACCCTTGCTTAGGGTTTGAGCCTCGTCTCGATGATTATCGAGCCAATTCGTTGTCAGAAAAGTCGTGCCGACTTCTTGCCCAAATGCACAAAGCGATTACCATTATTCAATTCAAGTTGGAGGGTGCCTTAATCGACCGACATCCCGAGTGGAAAATGGAATCACGCAAATTGTTAAATAATATTAATTTTGAAAAGGGTACTGTGGTTGTTGATGGCAAGGAATATCCGATGAAAGATATGAACTTCCCCACTATTGACCCCCAAGCACCCTACCAGCTATCCCATGATGAGGAAGAACTGATCAAGAAACTTAGACACTCTTTCTTGGTAAGCAACAAACTTGCAACCCACATAAATTGCCTGTTGTCGCATGGTTCAATGTTTGGCGTGTATAATTCCAATTTGTTGTTTCACGCCTCAGTACCACTCAATGCCGACGGCTCGTTGCGCGAAGTGACTGTGGCAGGGAAGACTGTTAAAGGTCGTCAACTGATGCGTCGCGTGGGCACTGTGATACGCGCTGCTTTCAACGCCGATACTCCCGATGACCAACGTCAATATGCTCGTGACTTCTTCTGGTACTTGTGGAGCGGTCCCGACTCACCACTATTTGACAAGTCCAAGATGGCGACCTTCGAGCGGCAGTTTATTGAAGATAAAACGACACACAAGGAAGTGGAAGGCTTCTACTATACCCTGCGCAATGACCCCGATGTGTGCGACCGCATTATGGATGAGTTCGGCGCGATAGGGCCACACCGCCATATCATTAATGGGCATGTGCCTGTCAGACTGAACAAGGGAGAGACTCCTATTCGCGCGCAAGGTAGGTTGATGGTGATAGATGGTGGCTTCTCGAGGGCATACCACAATACGACCGGCTCAGCGGGATATACATTGGTATTCCACTCGCGTGGTTTCCAGATAGTTAAACATGAGCCTTTTACCTCTGCCGAAGATGCCATCATCCATGGGCTTGACATCGCCGGATCAACCGAGGTGGTTGAGTTGTCACAGCAACGTATGCGTGTGCGCGATACTGATAAGGGCGTGGAATTGCAATCCCAAATTGACGAACTGACCGAGTTATTGTATGCCTTCCGCCACGGCTACATTAAAGAACATGCCGGCACCGGCAAGGTTAAATAATTGAGTTTTGGCAATTTTTGTGCATTTTTGAACAATTTTCTGTCCCTTTTCCCCTATATTATCTACATTTTTATTGCTAACTTTGCACCCAAATTCCTGAGCAATGAAAATCGGTAATATAGACCTTGGCGATCGTCCCGTGGTGTTGGCACCGATGGAGGACGTAACTGACGCTCCTTTCCGACAATTATGTCGTGAAATGGGCGCCGCCTTGGCATATACCGAGTTTGTCAGTGCCGATGCCCTCGTGCGAAATATTGAGGCAACAACTCGCAAATTGAAACTTGAGGATGACCGTCCTACAGCCATTCAACTATACGGCAGAGAAACCGCACCAATGGTCGAGGCTGCCCTCACTGCACAGGAAGCCGGTCCCGACTTCATTGACCTCAATTTCGGCTGTCCGGTCAAGAAGGTAGCCGGCAAAGGAGCCGGTGCCGGGATGCTGCGCAATATCCCCAAGATGCTTGAGATTACTCGTGCTGTTGTTAATGCCGTCAACCTTCCCGTCACCGTAAAGACTCGCTTGGGCTGGGACCATGACAGCAAAATCATTGTTGAACTCGCCGAGCAACTCCAGGATTGTGGCATTGCAGCCCTCACCGTTCACGGTCGCACTCGCTCTCAGATTTATACCGGCACAGCCGATTGGGAGATGATAGCCCGCGTCAAGGCCAATCCACGTCTCGCTATACCCGTAATAGGCAATGGCGACATTTGCACCGGTGAACAAGCCGCGCTGGCATTCAATAATTCAGGTGTAGATGGCATTATGGTCGGTAGAGCCTCAATAGGTGCTCCGTGGGTGTTCCGAGAAATCACTTCGTGGCTCAACGGCAAGCCATGCAATCTTACTACCCAGGATAAGATGGGCATAATACGTAGGCTCGTTCACGAAAGCATTGAACGCCTCGGCGAGGTGCGTGGTATCCTTCACATACGTCGCCATCTGGCTGCAACTCCCCTTTTTAAGGGTATTCCCGATTTCCGCGCGACACGCATCGCTATGCTCCGCGCCGATACGCCAGACGAATTGTATCAAATTCTCAACATAATCGAAGAAAAATACCTGATGACACACTAATATAAAATGCAAATTATGAAAAAACTCATCGTATTCCTTTTTATTTGCTCCATATTTGCCGCAAAGGCACAAAATCTCTCCGAATATAATTTGAAACTCAGCAACTTCACCGAGTTGAACGTCACTGACAACGTAAATGTAGTTTACCATAATTCAGAAGATAGCACCAGTTATGCACATTTTTCATGCATAGCCGATGTGTCAAGTCATATCTTATTTACTCAGGACAAAGCAAAACTACATATACAGGTGGATTTTACGGATATTTCTCCAAAGGATATACCTACAGTGCACGTATACTCACCCGCACTCACTAAGGTGGAAAATGCCGGTGACTCAACAATTACTATTTCTCCAATATCAACTACTCAACCGCTCAAAATCCGCATTGTCGGTAATGGCAGTGTTGTAGTCGAAGAAATAGAAGCCACACAAATTGATGCCGGCATCAACACCGGCAAGGGGCATATCACCTTATCGGGAACAACCGGCAAATTGAAGTTGTCTAATGTCGGCACGGGAGCAATTGAGGCAGGCAACCTGTATGCTCGCACTGTCAAGGTGGTGCAATTAGGCACAGGTAATATCGATTGCCGTGCCACGGAGTCTATCAGTATATATGGGGCAGGCTCGGGAACAGTGTATTATGCCGGTCATCCCGAGAAGGTTTCCAACCGTTCTTTGGGTATCAAGACTGAAGAAATCAACGACTAATAACTTATGGATGAGTCGACACTGAAAATCAAGACTGCCCGCTCTGTCAAGTGGAACGTCATTGACCGCGTGTCGGCACAAGTGCTATATGCTGTCACGGGTATAATTCTTGCGCGCGAATTGTCGCAAGAAGAGTTTGGATTGGTTGGCGCCGTGATGGTGTTCCAAGCCTTTGCATCCTTGCTTGTCGATAGTGGATTCTCCTCGGCGCTGATTCAACGTAAATCTCCCACACAACAAGATTATTCCACAGTATTGTGGTTTAATCTTTCCTTATCAGCCGGCTTATATTTGGTTTTATTCTTTTGTGCTCCCCTGATAGCAGCGTGCTTCCAAGATGACGAGCGCATCATTCCTCTGTCAAGGGTGATGTTCCTCACACTCATTCTCAATGCCTCATCTATCGTACAGGTCAACCGCCTCATGAAGCAAATGAATGTGCGTATGGTGGCTATCTCCAATACTGTCGGGTTATTAGTCGGCGGCATCATAGGCATATGGATGGCTTATGCAGGCTATGGCGCATGGGCAATTGTATGGCAGAGTATCGCATTGTATAGCGTCAAATCAGCGATTCTATGGGTATCTCAGCGTTGGATGCCCTCTGCGATATTGTCGATGTCAATCCTCCGCAGTTACTTCAATATCGGCTCTCGCATGATGATAACTTCTTTCCTTAACACGCTGTTCCTCAATATTTATTCTTTTTTTATCGGCAATCGAGTGGGTATGGCATCGCTGGGCTACTATACCCAGAGCGATAAGTGGAGCAAAATGGGAATAATGTCGTTGTCGCAAGTCCTCACCTCCTCCTTTGTCCCGGCATTATCAGCAGTACAAGACCAATGTGAACGTTTCAAGAACATGTGCGCCAAGATGAATCGCTTCACCGCATACATTGTTTTTCCGGCATTTTTCGGCTTAATCATAATGGCGCAGCCCATATTCCATGGTTTGTTTGGGACCAAATGGGACCCCTCGGTCATTTTGTTCCAATTGCTACTCATCCGAGGTATCTTTACTGTCTTTATCGGCTATTATAATAATGTGTTGCTTGCGTTGGGCAAGGCTCGCATTATCATGTGGATGGAGGTGCTCCGCGACTCTGTGGCTCTCATAGCCCTTGTAGCCACGCTGCCCTACATTGCCGATAGCCGTCAAGATAACATTGTGTGGGGCTTGGAGGTGTTGCTTTACGGGCAATTGGCTGCATCGGCGCTCACATGGATAGTAACACTATTTATGACCGCACGTGCCACCGGACGCGGAATCAGTGCCTTCTTGATAGATAAAATTCCTTACTTTGTGTTAGGTGGCATTGCCGCTACAATCGCATGGCTCGCCGGTGGATTGTTTGCCAATCCTTTCGCCATAATTGCAATTGAGGTGTGTGTAGGCTTTGCCATATTCTTTGGTATCAACCACATTACCGGGTCGGTTATCCAACGCGAGGTCTTCGGATACGTCTTAGGGCGTTTTAAAACTCCACAGAAAGACGCACATTGATCTGTCGGCGAGTCAAGTAGTTGGGCACGGCATATTGGATGTTATTGACATCGGTCACCCAATAATAACTGCTGACATTGGAGATATCAAAGAGGTTGAAACAGTCGAGCCCGAGCCACACACTTTTGAAATTGCCTAAGAAACTACCCTTGTTACGCTCGGCATCGGCAGGAGTAATCAAGCCATACGATATGCCTATGTCTACGCGTTTGTATGCCGGCGCACGGAAGTAGCCTTGGTCGCGAGTCTGACGAGGTGCTGTCGTGGGCAATCCGTCGCTGAACAAGTCTTTGAGGCTGAACTGCATACGCGGGAACTTAGGAAAATAGTCAGT
>JBJEDD010000274.1:0-6050 GCA_051871715.1 Muribaculaceae bacterium
TATTCCCGTCAACTTTCGGCATGAACGGCTTCGTGCGCATATCCTCGATGGGCGCGTCCTTGAGTGAAGTACGTTTTGAGTATATGGGTCTGTGGATACAGATTGCAGTCTACGGCGCTTTGGCTATCTTAGTATATCGGCATAAGTGTATCAGTCGACGGTGAGGAGGAAGGAGAAGTCACCGCCCGGGGGCGTGAGTGGCAAGGTGCCGCCACGGAGTTTGCTGCCGTAGATTATTGCGCGGCTATTGGCGGCAATCGCACCGCGTTGCACGGTGAATGTCGCCGGGGCATCGACGTAGCGATGAAGCCCTAAGGCGACAAAGCCCATTGTGTATCTGAAGTTTATCTCTACCACAGGGTCGATGACTCCGTCAACGTCGGCGAGCATATCCACGCCTATGGGTCCGCAGTAGTCGGTGCCTATGACAGTTGTGAGTGCCGCGGGCAAGGCTCGGGCGATGGCATTGAGATGCTCGGCGGAGCAGTGTTGCCCGATGACATCGGCGATGGCATCCTGGCTGTCAACTACATTGCCGAGGTACTCGCCGCCGGGGGCTGTCTTGAACAGCGATAGCCCGGCAGGAGTGCACTCGCCGCGGTCGTAGTTGAAGAGCATGGCGAAGTCAATGGCACGTTGAGCCATCGGCTCGACCATCACGGAGCCTTGCGAGCGTATGGTGCCGGCGAGGCGTGCCGTTGCTTGCTCGGCGGTAGCCGGGGTGGAGAATGTGATACCTCGTCCGCTTGACGACCATGGCGCCTTGACCACATAGACGCCACCGGCAAGCATCTCGTGCAGGGTATCAACGTCGTCGACCTCGACGGCAGGGCTCCAGACCTCAAAGTCCAACTTTTTTTGCAACTCACGAGCTACGGCAGCAGCGGTGCGGCGGTGTGACAGGTTGCGCATACGATCAAGGTCGTCGTATGAGGGTAGGGCGCTGTCGGCGAAGCCGTTAATCTCGAATGTGCGACGAGTGGCTTGCGACCAGCCCCATGGGGTAGGACAATAGTCGGCGGGGTCATGGTTCCATGGCTCGCCGCATACGCCGAGGGCGGCTTGCATATTGGCGAGCCAGCGGCTGTCGACGCCGTCGCACATCACGGCATCGCCCGGCGTGCACATCCACAGGGGTAATAGTTGCCCCGACCGCGCTAATTCTCGCGCCGCCGGGGGTGCAGTAAACGCCCTGACGTTGCGCGCCAGGGCGATATCATTTTCGGGATTAAAAAGTCTTAAACGTCTCAGAACTTAAAGCCCATTGAGAGTACTACATTGTTGTTGGTCTCGGTCAACTCGGCAGTGGGAGCGCGGTATCCGTCGAAGTCGGAGAATGCGTGCCATGTCGATTTGTTCTTGCGGTAGATGTAGGTGGCATCAAAGTAGAACGCTTGGTAGCGATAACCCAGACCGAACGAGTAGGCATTGCTCTCCTTGTTGAATACGTAGGAGGGGTCCATGCCTGCGCTGTAGATATAGAGGTTGCCATTGTCGGCTTCTTCCTTGACGTTGGTCGTAGAGTGGTTGTAGCCGGTGCGAGCGCTCAGGTGCGACGAGAGACGCACCTCGGCACCGAGGCGGATGATGTTGGCTGCCTTGAAGTAGTCCTTGATATCTTGCTTGACATAGTCGTCGGTAACAAAGTCGCCCCAGCCGTCTTGATATTTGATAGACATATCGTTGAAGGCTTGGTACTCGTAGTCAAAGGATACGATGGCAAATTTGCCAAGAACGGCAGCAGCGCCTACCATAAATTTCCAAGGAGTGTAGAGGCGGAAGTCGTAGTAGGAGTCTTCGGTGTACTCGTTGCCGCTGTAGGGGTTATAGCGGTCCTCGGGGAGGTTGGGATCGAAATAGCTGTAGTCCATCTCGGCATACGATGACTGCGACAGTTTGTACCAAGTGGGAGTGTGTACTGCGAAGCCGAGGCGGAATTCCTGGATGGGCTTGAGGATAAGACCTGCCTTGAAGTTCCAGCCCGAACCGGTGATTGCGCGATAGTTGGTGAGGTCGATGCCGGCATCGCCTACCACCATATTGCCGTTGGCGTTGCAAATGTTGGCATCAGCCATGCTCTCGGAATAGTAAACCGTGCTGTGGTAGCTGAGGTCAGTGATGCCGAAGCCAATGCCCCAATATACAACGTCGCTGATATTGCCACCGAAGTCAATAGCATACTCATCGATATAGCCGCGTTCCTGCACGCGTGAGAAAGCATCGCCGTAGGTGCTGTTGCCGAATAAGCCTTGATACTTGTTGACGCCCGACGCCGGATTGATGGCATAGGAGTTATAAGCCAAGATTGACAGCCAGTCGGGGCTATCATCGTAGTTGTAGTAGGGGTTGTACCCGTTTTCGAAGCCGAGAATGTCGGCGCTGGTGCCGTTGGTGAACGAGGCGATGTAGTTGGAGATAGAAGTGCCGGTAGCGCCGTTGTAGGACTTGTATGTGCGGTCAAACGAGGCGACGCGATTGTAGCTGGCACCCCACGAGAAGGTGCGCATAGCGCCATCGAGATGCACGGTGCCCACGTAGCCGAAGTTGTTGCAATAGGTCTTGGTCTTGTCCATGCTTTGGGTGTGGGTAGCGGTGCGAGTCTCGAAGGAGCGCGGCGAAATGTCGAGTGTGGCTCCGATTTCGCTACGGCGATAGACACCGATGCCGGCGGGGTTCTGGTTGAGGGTCGAGAGGTCGCCGCCCAATGCGGTAAATGCGCCACCCATAGCCATGAAGCGGGCTGTGCCGCGTTGGTCGGTCTGTGAGAGGTTGTATGCGTCGATGGCGCTCTGTGCAGCCACGCTCATGGGGAGCGTGACAATGGCAGCCATCAAGATTGAAATTCTTTTCATAGGATTTAGTTATATTAATGTGAGAGAAGAATGTGCAAAAAGAGGACGAGTATTAATGGCGTCCGCGGTTACCACCGCCGCCACCGCCACGGTTACCACCGCCGGTGTTGCGACCGCCGCCACCGCGACCACCGCCCGAGTTGTAGCCGCCATTGTTATTGCGTGAAGGCGAGGGCGAGGGGGTGTATCCGCTGCGGTTGCCGCCACCGTTGCCGTTATTGCGACCGCGGTTGAGTCCGTTGCCGGGTGTCACACCGCTACCGGTATTGCGGCCTGTCGTTGTGGCAGGAGTGTAATTGTTGGGTGTGCCGGGGCGATTGGCAGGTGAGATGGCTGTGTTGCCTCTGCCACGACCCATATTGCCGGGGCGAGATGCTACGCCTGCGCTGTAGGCTCCGGGGCGAGTGATACGGTCCGAGCCCGACGAGGGAGTGTGGCGACGTGCGCTGCCGGCGCTGTTGGCATAACTGTGGTGAGTGGGACCGACGGGATGGTAGCCACCTCCGTGGTGCCAGTCGTCATAGTGCCAGCCGTGATGGTGGTGGTAGGGGTAGCATCCCCAGCCCCAACTCCAGCCCCAGCTGTACGACCAGTAGGGGTCCCAGCCCCATGAATACCAGGGGTTGTAGTAGCCATAGTAGCCGTAGTAGGGGTAGTAGCCATAGTAGGGATATCCCCAGAACCACGAGGAGGCATACCACGAGAGGCTGGGCCAGGTGTCGACTACGTATACGTTGATAGTGCTCGTCGAGGGAGTGTTATAATAGTAGTCGATGAGGTCGGCATCGCCCGAGGCGGTGACGATATCGCCGTTGTAGAAGCGCTCGATACGACGGGTGTAGCCGAAGGTGTCGGCGTCGCCCACTGCGGTGCTATCCACGGCGGTGGTGTCGCTGACCAGGAATTGCCCGTTGCGGTTGTAGGTATCAACATCGATATTGAGACCTCCACTCGCGGGTGTGAAGGTGTCGGCAGCGGGGTAATTCACCACTGTGTTGGGTATATAGTTGCTCTCAGGCTGCTGCTGCGGTGTCTGAGGCTGTACTGTTCGCTGAGACGGTGCTGTAGCAGGGTTGTAATAGATGTCGTCATCATCGTCCCAGCCCGATGTTGACGCGCTCGCCGTGGCGCTCACTGTGAGTGCCATCAGTGCGATGATTGAGAGCTTTAATGTCTTCATAATGCTGTCTTTTTTGGGTTGGTTCTTTATTTTATCATTAGACTTGGTACTCTCCACCAAGTTTAACGCAAAGATACTACTTTTTTGTTATAAATAGTGCTAAAAGAGCCAAAATTTAACCAAAAGGACAACAAATATGCACTTTTGCCCACAGTTAGAGGGCAAGGAGTGCAATGATAGCAGTGGTGAAGATAAATGTGAAGATGAAAAGGTCGTAGGTGGTAATGCCGTGGTAAATGACAGCATTGTCGGTGGCACAGTGGTGTGGATTGCCGCTAAACCACCTCATATTGTGTACTTTATGCGCTATGGCGAATACCGATGTGCCTATGATGATGCCTATCAAGGCACCGACGACCAAGTCGCCCACAAAGTGTACGCCGAGGTATAGCCTCGAGTAGGCATTGATGATAGCCCACAGGACTATGGCGGTGATGAATAGGGCACGTCGTCGCATCAGTGCCAGGAATGTCACTAAGGCAAAGGAGTTGGCTGCATGGCACGATGGGAAGCCATACAAGCCTCCGCGATAGCCGTTGACGATGTGTATCATGCCGGCGACTTGCTCGCTGTCGTGGGTGGGACGCAAGCGCTCGACCATCGGGCGCAATACTGTGGCGCACAATTGGTCGGTAATCACTATGGTGAGGGCTATCGCTACGACAAACAATAGGGCGGCGCGGATATTGTAGCGCTTGTAGAGGATGATCAGTATGGTAGCATACATAGGCGCCCACACATATTTGTTGGTGAATAAATACATGAAGTGGTCGAGGTAAACGCTGTGAACCGAGTTGACCGCCACGGTGAGGTCGGCATCTATGTGGGCGAGGGTGTCAATCATAAGTTGCTGAGAGATTGGTAAATGGTTTGTAGATAGGCTTGGGCGCGCCGGATGAGGCTGCTGTCTTCGCAGCCTTGAGCCTTATCAGTCTCGAGGTCGTAGATAATAGTACCGGTGGCATCTGCCATGCCCATGTATCCTTGACCCGTGAAGTAGGCAAAGTGCTGAGCATCGGGGTCGAAGAGATTTTTGCTGAATGTAAATTGCTCGGCGGGCAAGCCCAGCATCGCCAGAACTGTGGCGGCGATGTCGACTTGCGAGCCTATGGTGTCTATGTGGCGTGGCTTGGCTGCCAAGGCACCGCCTACGATGATCAGCGGCACATGGTGACGCTCGGCGAGGTCGTCGAGAGCCGGATATACGCCGTAGTGGTCGGGAACTATGACCACCAAGGAGCGCTCCCAGCGCGGCGATGCCTTGAGGCGAGTCACAAAGTCGCCGATGCAACTGTCGGTGTAGGCAAAGGCATTGGCTCGGCTCCAATCTTTCTCGGCTACCGTGAGGCGTGCGTTGGAGTAGGGAACGTCGAAGGGCTCGTGTGAACTGGAGGTCTGTATGACGCGCAAGTGCGGGTGGCTGTCATCGGCGGCGTCGATGTCGGCGAGGGCGCGTTGCATCAGCAGGTGGTCGTGTACGCCCCACTTGCTCAGGCGCGAACTGATGGGAAAGTCGGCATCGCACACAATGTTGCCGTAGCCGGCACTCACCAAGTATGCCGACATATTGGTGAAGTTGATGTCGCCGCCGTAATAGTAGGAAGCGTCGTAGCCACGGACACTCAATGCCGCCGGGAGCGATGGCAGGTTCTCGGCTTTCTCCACATACTTCATCACGCTGGTGGTGGGCTGGGAGGGGAAGCCGCTGAGGATTGCCGGGATGGCGCGGTCGGTGCGGAAGCCGTTGGCATAGAAGCGCGTGAAGAGCAAGCCCTCGGCGGCGAGGCTGTCGAGTCGCATAGCAATAGGCTCGCCGCCCAGCGACGGCATAAGATGTGCCGAGAAACTCTCGGCTATGATGATATAAATGTCGGGCTTGTCGACATTGAGCAGCGAGTCGACGGGTGAGAAATCCACCGAGTGCATCTCCGCGAATAAACGTGCAGCCTCGTCATCGTCCATAAAATGAAATTGCGAGGCAAATTCGCCCTGGTGGGTCAGCGAGTACAGCAGGCTGA
>JBJEDD010000275.1:0-1593 GCA_051871715.1 Muribaculaceae bacterium
CACGCTTCGACCGCCGTGGTTGCCGACTTCTTCGATGCCGACCACAAGATGCTCGGCTACCTCATGGAGAAGGAAGTTACCGCCGTTGACAACATCCTCAACAACATCAAGCGCCCCTTCACCGCCATCATGGGTGGCTCAAAGGTGTCTACCAAGATCGGTATCATTGAGAACCTCATGGACAAGGTGGACAACCTCATCCTCTGCGGTGGTATGACCTATACTTTTGCCAAGGCTCAAGGCGGCACAATCGGCAACTCGCTCTGCGAAAACGACAAACTCGACCTCGCCCTCGATATCATCAAGAAGGCTAAAGAAAAAGGCGTCAACCTGGTACTCGGCACCGACTGCGTCGCCGGTGATGCTTTCTCCAACGACTGCAACACTCAGGTGTGCCAAGCCAACAACATTCCCGAGGGTTGGGAAGGTCTTGATGCCGGTCCCGAGACCCGCGTGAAATTTGCCGAAGCCATCAAGCCCTCCAAGACCATCCTGTGGAACGGTCCTGCCGGCGTATTTGAGTTTGACAACTTCACCGGTGGCTCGCGTGCTATCGCCGATGCTATCGTTGAGGCAACTGCAGCCGGCGCCTTCTCGCTCGTAGGCGGTGGCGACTCTGTGGCTTGCATCAACAAGTTTGGCCTCGCCGACAAGGTGTCTTATGTATCCACCGGTGGCGGTGCACTCCTTGAGGCTATCGAGGGCAAGGTGCTCCCCGGCATCGCTGCTATCAAAGGCGAATAAGTTTTAAGTTCTCATAATAGTATGTATCCGGCGCTCGGACGTTATGCGTTCCGGCGCCGGATTTTTTAAGAACCCATGGACAAGAACTTATTTGATTGGATAGAAGCCCATATGGGCGATGACCCGGGTGCTCTGTGGCTCAAGTACGGCAAGACACACGCCTCGGCAATCACCCAGGTGGAGTGCCGCCTCCGTTTCGGCGCCAAGTTGAGCCGCACACTTGCCGACGACCCTCAGTTCTTGTTCCCCAACACCCTTGCCGGCGAGCAGTCCACCTCGGACGCATTAGCTTCATTTCACTCCTCGCTCATCGAGCCCGGGTGCACTATCGCCGATTTCACCGCCGGACTCGGCATTGATGCGATGGCTATGGCGAGCCGTGCCGCTCACGTCACAGCCGTGGAGATGAACCCCGAGGTTGCCGAAGCGCTCATTCACAACTCTCGACATCTCAGCAACTTAGATGTAGTATGCGCCGACTGCCGCGAGTATGCCAAGGCAGCCGCCGCCGCGGGCAAGGTATTTGACACCATATTTATTGACCCCGCTCGGCGCGACAAGCAAGGTGGACGCACATATGCCTTGGCTGATTGCTCGCCCGACATCGTCGCCATGCTTCCGTTGATGAGGAGCATCACCCACCGAGTGATTGTCAAGGCGTCGCCGATGCTGGATATTGCGCACACAATCAACGAATTAGAAAATGTCACTGCGGTGATAATTCTCGGCACGCCCGGCGAATGTAAAGAACTGGACGTGGTGATCGACTTCGGTGCCGAAGTTGCCGAGCCGATCATCAGTGCAGTCACTCTCTCAGGCGAGGGCATCAGCCGCTTCGACTTCACACGC
>JBJEDD010000276.1:0-1587 GCA_051871715.1 Muribaculaceae bacterium
ATTAGAGTTATTGTACGATTATTAGGATGGAAAAGCAAATCGACATAAAGGGTATCAAACTCAACTACCGACAGGTGGGAGAGGGTGAGCCTATGATTATAATGCATGGCTGGGGCTGCGATAGCGGAGCGATGGCTCTGTTTGAGAGAGTGGGTGCCGAGCATCACACTGTATACAATCTTGACCTCCCCGGATTCGGGAAATCTCAAGAGCCTCCAACACCCTGGACAGTTGAAGATTACACACAGATGCTTGAAGCGTTTGTCGAAGCGCAAGGTATCTCCTCTCCCATCCTCCTCGGGCACTCATTCGGTGGTCGAGTTGCTATTTTATACGCTTCGCGCAACAAAGTGAGCAAGATGATATTGGTCGATGCTGCCGGGGTCAAGCCTCGTCGCTCATTGTCATATTATATTAAGGTGTATAGTTTCAAACTTGCACGGCGCATCTATCCCTTGATTGTCGGCAAGGAAAAAGCCGGCAAAAAAATTGAGGCAATGCGCGCCAAGCGAGGCTCCGATGATTACAAGAGTAGTTCGCCTGTGATGCGTCAGGTGCTGGTCAAGGCTGTCAATTCCGACCTACGGCATGTGATGCCCTCTATATCAGCCCCCACATTGCTCATTTGGGGCGAGGAGGATACTGCGACTCCCATGCGTGATGCCCGCATAATGAATAAACTCATCGCTAATTCCCGCTTGGTATCCTTTGCCGGTGCCGGGCACTTTAGTTTTGTCGATAATCCTTTCCAAGTGACCGCAGAGGTGCGGCGCTTCATTCAAACCAACGATTGATTATGATTGACACATTATTATTTATTATAGCATTAGTGTTGATGGTTGCGTGTCACCTCATCGAGTTGACACGATGCTTGATGATGTATCAGCAAAATTCCTACCGCAATGAGCGGTATATGAAGTGGCTGTCAACTTCGGGTGATACGACGTCAATTCCTCGTCTTATCGCCCTTGTGCTATTCTTCCTCAGTATTTCGGTGTTCAGTAATGAAAGGTTGACATACGTCAGCATACCGCTATTTGCCGCAATAATGGGTATCAAGATGGCTACAAAGCGCTACAAAAAGCCTCTGGTGTGGACGGCACGAGCCATCCGTCTCTATGCAGTCTCTGTTATCCTCAGTGGCTTGCTTGTCTGGGCTGCTTCGTTTGTCATAGATATTGTTGTCGCCACGTTGCTTGTATATTGCCTCTCCCACGTGGTGATTATGGCAACCGGAATTATTCTCTTGCCGGTCGACAAACTTATAAATCTGCGATATATCAACGATGCTCGCCGTCGACTCAAGTCAATGCCCGAACTGAAGATCGTCGGTATCACCGGCAGTTATGGCAAGACCAGCACCAAGCACTATCTGCACCGTATTCTCAGCGAGCAGTTTGATACGCTGATGACCCCCGGTAGTTTCAACACCACTCTCGGTGTGGTGCGCACGGTGCGCGAGTACCTCAAGCCTTACAATGAGGTGTTTATCGTGGAAATGGGCGCCAAGCAACCCGGCGATATCAAGGAAATTTGCGACTTGGTGCACCCCACGATTGGTATAGTTACTGCAGTCGGACCTCAACA
>JBJEDD010000277.1:0-1581 GCA_051871715.1 Muribaculaceae bacterium
CAGTGAGGACGAGGTTCTCGCAACGAATGCCATGGATACCCTCGCGATAAAGACCGGGCTCATTGGAAGTAATCATGCCGGGAGTGAGGGGTGTGGGCACATAGTTGAGGCGAATGCTCTGGGGGCCTTCGTGCACATTGAGGAAATGTCCGACGCCATGCCCGGTGCCGTGGAGGTAAGAAAGACCGTCGTGCCAAAGGAATTGGCGAGCGAGAGCGTCGAGTTGATGACCGGTGGTACCTTCGGGGAAGATGCACGAGCCCAGTGCAATGTGCCCCTTCATCACCAAGGTAAAATCGCGACGCTCGGCAGCGGTAGGGGTACCGAGGGCGATGGTGCGAGTGATATCGGTTGTGCCGTCGAGATACTGTGCGCCCGAGTCGATGAGCAAAAGTCCGGAGGGTGCGAGCGTAGCGCTGGACTCCTCATCGGCTTCGTAGTGAACGATAGCGCCATGAGCGCCGTAGCCTGCAATAGTACCGAAGCTCTCATCTACGAAATGCTCGCCTTGGCTACGATGCTTCAGCAATATTGCGGCTACATCGAGCTCGGTGGTAGTAACGCCCTCGGCAACACGGCGCTTGATTTCGTAAAGCGACTTCACCATAGCGACGCCGTCGCGCACCATGGCGTGACGTGTGCCCTCGATTTGAACAGCATTCTTGCAAGCCTTGAGCATCAAGATTGGCGAGGTGGCACAAATGGCACGTTCGGCGAGGATATCAACGATAGCGGCTGCGCTACGCGATGGGTCGACTTGGATAGTCTGCTCCTTAACGTCTGCGAGGAAGCCCTTCACATTATTATAATCTGCGACAGAAACGCCCTGTGAAGTGAGATACTCGGCGACTTCGGGAGTAACCTTGGCGGGATTTGTCAGCAACACTGCTCCATTGTCGGAAAGGTACATAAAGCCGGTGACTACAGGGTTGTAAGTAACATCATTGCTGCGGATATTGAGCGTCCAAGCAATTTCGTCGAGCGCTGATACGAAGATGGCGTCAGCACCATTTGCATGAACTTTACTGAGGATTGTAGCAATCTTATCCTTTGCAGCCTCGCCACTATATTCAACTGAATGAACAAAAATAGGACAATCGGGCAACGAGGGGCGATCGGTCCATACTTGGTCGAGTACATCAAAATCGCTACGCAGGTTCAAACCGGAAGCCGCGAGTTCAACAGCGAGAGTGTCGCGAGCAGCCACCGAGTAAACCATTCCATCGACCCCGACGGTTTCACCTTTTCGCAGGTTATCGCAGAGCCACTTGGAGATTGATGGAGTTTGAGCCAGGCCATCTTTCATAAGAATTATTTCCGTACCGTTGAGTTGGTCGGCAGCCTGCAGGAAATATCGAGAATCAGTCCAAAGGAGAGCCTTGTCGAGAGTAATAACGAGGTCGCCTGCCGAGCCGGTGAAACCACTAAGCATGCGACGAGCCTGCCAGTGAGCCGAAATATACTCGCTGAGGTGAGGGTCGCTCTGAGGAACGATGACGGCAGATAAGCCATTGCTCTTGAGGAGAGAGCGCATCTGATTGATTGCAGATTGGATATTAGTTTTCATTGTTAAAAATAGTT
>JBJEDD010000278.1:0-5994 GCA_051871715.1 Muribaculaceae bacterium
TCCATTCCTGGTAGGGATTTTCCTCGTCGTCTTCCTCGATGCGCTGGTGCTTGATGACTACAGCGTCGAGACACCACTTGGTGTTACCCTCGAGGGTGTTGTTGTTGCCGGTGAAGCTGAGGACTTCGTCGTTGTTGAAATCCCAAGCAAAGAGATTCCAGCCGCGGAAATCAACGGGAAGGTCGAGAGCGCGTTGCTTGATGCCGTCGCTACCGGTGCGGATGAAGAGATTTACCGAGTTGTTGGAGCCGTCGCCATATACCCACATAGTGAGGACGCCGTCAAAGAACTTCTTGTATTCGCTCTGCATACCCTTAGGATAGTGGTCGCGGATAAGGAAAGACTCGCCTGTGAAGTCGATGTCGAATACGTAGTTGATGGCGAAGGATGTACGGTTGTCGATAGCGGGACCTTGTTGGAGGACAGAAACGGTGCTGGCTTCATTGTCGATACCGCTGGTAGAGCCGGAGCCACCGGGAGCCCACATACCGTCGGTGTTGGTGAGTGGTTGGATGGTCTCGGTAAAGGTGGCTGAACGATATTCGGTGAGGAAGCGGAAGCTGTAAGATTCGCCTACATTGCCCCAGAGGTCTTCGATACCGCCGGCAAATGTCACGAGGATAGCGCAGTCGGTAGCGAGGTCCTCAGCGGGGAAGAAGTGAAGGACAGAGTGACCGGCAACGACATCGTGAGTGAGCAAGCCGGTATATTCGGTACCGCGAGCATCCTTGACAGTGATGCAACCATCGTGCTTGTCGCCGTTGAATTGCAACTCCTCGTTGAACTCGAGGCGGATGGGCGGACGCTTGGTGAAGAGGGCTTCGCCTTCGGCAGCGGGATATGTGCTGTAGACATAGGGAGCCTCGGTATCGGGTTCGGCGATGGTAATGCGGAGGACGTAGTTGCCACCTGCTTCGCCGTCGTTGTCACCGTCGAGGAAAGCACCTGTCTGCGAGTTCTTGGCGATGGTGCCGTCGATGGTGATGGTGTAAGTGCGATAGGGTACGAGCTTGGTGATATCGATAGCCAAGGTGTAGTCATTTTCCCACGAGAGTGTCACTTCGCCGCCATTGTTGATTGAGAATGCCTCCTCAACAGATGCGCGATCCATGTTGCGAGAGAAAGTGAGCACGAGGGGATCGAGGGTGCTGACATCAGAGAGGTCATCAGCCGATACTGAAGCGACCACAGCGGGCATGGCATTGGTGAGAGCCACGTCGAGGAAGGTAACGTAGTCGGCAGAGGTAGCGCCTTCAACAGTCGAGCCATCCTTAATGGTGATTTCACCTGTCCATTCCTCGTAGCCGGGAGCATTGATGGTCACGGGGAGTGTGGCACCGGCTTCGAGACCTTCAAAGATGAAGAAACCATTGTGGATAAGGTCGGGGTTGCGGGTGTACTTGTTGAACAACGACTCGTAAGTATCGGTGGTGTAAGAAGCCTCACCGATGGTGATGGTGGCACCGTTGACGGGTTGATTGTTCTCGGAGTTGGTAATCATACCGGTAACGAATGTCTGAGCGGGGAGAGCCATTTCGTGATAAGCCATCAGCGATTGGAAAGCGGCAAAAGCCTCGAGACGCTTGTAATCAGCGTTGAGGTTGCGCTGCTGTTGCTCAGCCATATCGTGATAACCGCCCTCGCTGAGGAGCGAAGCCATATTGGTGCGACGGTTAACCGAGAGATAGGGGTATTGATTCTCGTGAGTTTGGGGAGTGCGGTCGTAGTAGCAGCGGTCGTACCAGTTACCACGCGAGGGGATGCGCATCACGCCCGAGAGATTAGGCAGGAGGATTTCGCCGTAAGCCTTACCACCATTAGGTGTTTTCTCAATTTCCACACCGTCTTTGCGCCAGCCACCGAAGAGGCCGAGGATAGAGTTCTGCGTGCCGGCAGCGTCAGAGTGGATTGAGTAGTAGAAGTCGGCGCCCCAAGCGTTAGCCATATCCGAGCGCTCTTCGAGCGATACGACTGTCTCTTGGTCATAACGGCAGAGGCGGAGGGTCTCACCGTCAACGATAGTTGTGTAAGTCTCGAGGAGGTCCTTGACATTGAGAGCAACGCTGAGCACTTTTTCAGCCTCGGAGTAGCCCCAGAGGCCGCGGTTTTCGGTTCCGGAGTGACCGGGATCGAGGAAAAGACGGAAGTCGCCCCAATCGGCTTTTTCCTGTGCAATCGCGGGCATAGCCACCAGCGACATAGCAGCGATGATAATACCCTTAGTAAGGGATGAAGATGTCGTTTTCATAAGTGGCTTAGTATTTAAGGGTTACAACATAAATAGCATTATCGACAGCGTTCTCGAAGGCAATCTTGGAGCCGTCGGGAGCAACAGCGGGAGTGAGAGGAATGAAGTCGGGACGAGCAGTGAGGACAACGCTCTTGCCGTTGTTGACATTCATAGCCATAAGGGTAGAAGAGGTGAAAGTGTTGCCATTATCGGTAACGATGGTATAGACGATAGTGGCATTGTCGGGCATCCATGCGGGGTGCGAGCCGGTGCCGATGGATTGGAGGTTGGTGCCGTCGGCATTAATCATCCACATACCCTTGCCGGGAACTTGGAAAGCAATGCGCGAGCCGTCGGGCGAGAGGGCGGGACTGATGATGATTTCGCCTGAGAATTGGGCGAGAGCCTCGACTTGGTCAGCGACCTTATCGGGAGCACTCATCATTTGCTCATAGATACCGCGGACGCCACGAACACGACCGGCAGCACGGAGGGTAGGGGCTTGAGTGGTGCGGCTCAGGGGCACGAGGACCTGAGTGGAGCCGGTAGCAACATTCCATGCGCACATTTCGTGCATCACGCGACCTTGTTGCATTTGATTGGTGCGGCCAACAATTTCGGTCTCGCCATTCCACACCATTTTGTAACCGGCGCCGGGAGCGTCAGTAACCATACGGAAGTCGCTGCCATTGGCATTGGCTACCATAATACCGGTGTAGTTGTTGCCGGTGACAGCGATTTGCGAGCCGTCGGGCGACCACACCGGTGCCATCAGTCCTGTGGGCGTGCTCAGCAGAAGAGCAGGCTCAGAGGCACTGCGTGGCTGCGCTGTTGCTGAAAATGCCAGCAACGCAGCCATACCCAAGAATGTAAAATGTTTCATCTTGTTGGATTTAAGGTGGTTAATTATTTAGGTTAATAGTTGTTCTACTTAGTTTTTGCAAATTTAGAATTAATTTATTTCTTGACAAAATAAAAAGCATGAAAAATCAAATGAATAGGTTGACATTGGCATTTTCGGCGCGTTCCATATATGAGGCAACACCTCCCACGGTCACATTGTCGAGCAGTTCTTCGCGCTTGACACCCATCACATCCATTGACATCTGACAAGCGATGAACTCCACGCCATTGTCAATGGCTTGTTGACGGAGGGACTCGAGTGAGTCAACACCTTTCTTTTTCATGAGGTAGCGCATCATTCGCTTGCCAATTCCCATCATATTCATCTTTGAGAGAGATAGCTTGGTGGAATCCGAGGGGAGCATCCACGAGAACATACGTCCGAAGATATCTTTTTCGACCTTTGGTTTTTTGGATTTTTTAATTGCATTAAGTCCCCAGAAGGTGAAGAATATGCTTACCTTCTTTCCAGTTGCAGCAGCGCCATTGGCGAGGACAAATGTGGCAAGAGTCTTGTCGAGGTCATCACTGAAGAGTATAAAAGTCTTGCCTTGCTCGCCGACTGAGGGCTTGACTGCCTCGGCTGCGCAAAGTGTTGCTTTCTGTATCTCTACAATATATACACCTGCTTCCGAGCATTGATTTACAAGGCGATTGCCGGTGGTGCGGCACCAAGCCTCGGCATCGCGAGGAAAGCCGGCATCGGTAGCCTTGATTTCAAGTATCTCGCCCGGTTTGAGATTATCCATTGCCTGTTTCATCTTGAGTATAGGTCCCGGGCATTGCATGCCACACGCATCAAGTTTAATGATACTACCAAGTGATATATTGCAAGATGCTGAGGTACAAGTGGTTGTGTCATGGATATCGGAGAAGCCTGTTGGAGTCTTGACCTTGGCGATGGCGGCTTTATATGTCTTGAGACCACCGATGAGATTGCGCACATCGGTAAAGCCATGTCCTTTGAGTATATTGGAGGCAAGGTAGCCACGCAATCCCACACCACAGAATAGCCATAATGGACGATCCTTAGGGATTTGAGCAAGATGCTGACGAAGGTCGTCGAGAGGCAGATTGACCGCACCGGGGATAGAGCCGAGGGCAAATTCATCCGGGGTGCGCACATCGATAAGCATCACTTTGTCGGTGTCTGCATCTTTCATATCGCGCCAATAGAGTGGGGCCATCTTGCCCGACAATATATTGCAAGCCACATATCCGGCAATAGCCACCGGGTCCTTTGCCGATGAGAATGGTGGCGCATAGGCATGCTCGATGCGAGTAAGCGACTCGACTGTCGCACCTTGCTTGATAGCGAGGGCAAACTGATTGATGCGCGTATCAACGCCATCGTAGCCCACAATTTGAGCGCCATATAGGCGACCGTCAGTAGGCGAGAAAGTAATCTTAATAGACATTTGGCGAGCACCCGGATAGTATCCGGCATGCGAGCCATTGTGTATAGTAGCAGAGAGGTAGGGGATATCCATTTGCTTGAGCCGCTTTGCCGGCAGACCGGTAGAGGCAACTGTCAGGTCAAATACTTTAGCAATCGACGTGCCAATCGAACCTTCATACTCGATTTTGTTGCCCAAGACCATATTGTCGGCGACTATACGCGCTTGGCGATTTGCCGGTCCGGCAAGGAAGTTGAGCCAGGGCTTACCGGTAACAGGGTGGGGGAACTCAATGGCATCTCCTACTGCGTAAATATTGTCGTCGGAGGTTTGGAGGAATTCATTCACCCATATACCTCGCATTTCACCGAGTTTCAAGCTCGCAGATTGTGCCAGGGTGGTTTCCGCTCTTACACCAATACTGAGCAGGACCATATCGGTCTTGAGTGCGATGCCTGACTTGAAGTGCACAGTAATTTCCTCACCATCAAGTGTAAAGCCTTCAACTGCTTGTTCGAGATAGAGCTTGACGTCTTGTTGTATTAAATGCTCGTGCACGAGAGACGCCATCGAATAATCAATAGGAGCCATGACCTGTGGAGCCATTTCTACCACAGCCACTTCGGCACCTGCGTGCTTGAGGTTTTCAGCCATCTCAAGCCCGATGAATCCTCCTCCGACTATCACAGCTCGCTTCACGCTATGTGTCTGCATATATGACTTAATGCGGTCAGTATCAGTGACATTGCGCAGTGTGAAGATACCTTCACTATCAATACCTTTAAGAGGAGGTACAACCGGCGTAGCACCAGGCGAGAGCAAAAGTTTGTCATATGACTCAACGTATTCTTGACCATCGGCAGTGCGAACGGTGACTTGCTTCAATGCCTTGTCAATCGTAAGTGCTTCATTCTCAACGCGTACATCAATATTGAAACGCTTGCCAAAAGCCCCAGGTGTCTGAACAAACAACTTTTCTCGTTGCTCAATGACACCTCCTATATAATATGGTAATCCGCAATTGGCATAGGAAATATATTTTCCTTTCTCAAATAGGATAATTTCGGCATCCTCGTCAAGACGTCTGATACGAGCAGCTGCAGTGGCGCCACCGGCAACGCCACCAATAATAAGATATTTCTGAGATTTATTCTCCATAGTTGAATATTAAATGGTTTTAGTCGATACAAAGGTAGTAAAAAAATATATACGAAGACAACTAAAAAAATCTCAAAGGCAAACGAATATATTAAATTCATAACCATCCAAAAAGCCCCAACAAGCCAACACGACCCATATGACTAAAATGACTAATATGACCAAATGGACTAATTAGACTAACAGGGCAAATAGGAAATAAATCACCAATTAGACCAAAACACAGTACAGCCAATAGAAAAACTCAATAGCACAAATATAATTTAAGTGTCATTAAATCCCAATTTAACATAATATGGATTATGA
>JBJEDD010000279.1:0-1568 GCA_051871715.1 Muribaculaceae bacterium
ACACGTATGTTCGGGTTCAAGTCGCTCACGACAATATGCCCAAGTTATACATGGGATAGAGTAATTGAAGAGCACTTCGCCGCCCTTGGGGTAATAGCCATGCAAGGCGCTTATGTGCAATATTACCCTGAAATTAATAAGCAATGGCGTAGCACTAAGCACTTTAACGGTGAGCGTAACGCTATAGGACAACGATACTTCATGCGCAACGTCCATTTTGAGCCAACTCTCATCAAGGAAGCAAATCCGGTCAATAGGCTGATGAATGATATTAATCGCGTGTTCCGTTGGCACAAACCCGCTATAATATCGTCACACAGATTAAACTACATAGGTAATCTTGTGCCCGAGAATAGAGAATATACGCTGAGAATACTGAAGCGATTGCTCAAAGAGATTGTTCAAAAGTATCCGGATGTAGAGTTTATGTCCTCCGACCAACTCGCATTATTAATGACGCGGAATGACTAAGAAAAGAATATTGTTCTTGGCACCATCACTTGCTATCGGTGGTGCAGAGCGAGTGTTGGTCAATTTACTCAAAGCGCTCGATTATGAGCGCTATGATGTGACACTATGTTTATTCGCCAACTGCGGAGTCTATTTTAATGAAATTCCTCGACAAGTACATTTGACCCACTTGTTCTCCAATGTTTTCTTGTCAAGGGCTCTTACTTGGGTAGAGACCAAATTCCATATCCGTCATTTCATCAACATTGTAGCCAAGCACAAGATCAAAGGGCACTATGATGTGGGCATTTGTTTCTCTGATGGCTTATTGACCAACACATTGGTCGCCACACGAAGTAGATTTGACAAGTTGGTTTCATGGGTCCATTCGTGTTATCGTTCACAATCCGATTTGCGCGCTTATTATTCCGATAAGCATCATGTTGATAACCTCATACAGCACCGCTACAATTACATTGATCAAATAGTTTGTGTCAGCACTCAGTCTCTCAACGAATTCAACGAGCTATTTCATTGTGAGCATAAGTCAAGAGTCATATACAATTTGTTTGACTCCTCGACTATCTTGCAAAAGGCAAAAGAAATATCGTTTGAGCATCATAATATCGTGCGTGTGGTGTCAATCGGACGTCTGGTCGGTGTTAAAAAGATTAAGCGCTTGCTCGAAGCAAAGAAAATACTTCATGGACAGGGAGTAGAATTCGCTTTGGATATAGTCGGTGATGGACCCGAGAGTGGTGCCTTAAAAGAATTCACAATTGAGAATAATCTGCGCAATGTTACATTCCACGGATTTCAAAGCAATCCCTACCCATTCCTGGCAAATGCCGACATTCTCGCACTAACATCCGAGTCTGAAGCTTTCCCTACCGTGCTTATTGAGGCTATGCTATTGGGAAAACCCGTAGTTGCCACCAAATGTGGCGGGTGCATAGAAATTACCGATAATGGCAAATATGGAATCCTCTGTGAACATAACTCCAACGATATAGCTTTAAAATTAGGGCAAATGATCTGTTCTGCCGATATGAGACAAAGGTATGCCATTTTAGGCAATGAGCGAGTGACATTCTTCATAGAGGAAAAGACATTGAAGG
>JBJEDD010000280.1:0-5929 GCA_051871715.1 Muribaculaceae bacterium
ATCCGCGTCGAGAATCCCGCCCCCGGCGTCTACATCCGCCGCCAAGGCTCCTCCACAACAAAAGTAACCATCAAATAACCAGTATTTAGCAACCAGTGTAGGGGCTGACGCCCCTACACATTATAGTCCTCAGTTTATGAATAAAGTAAGAGTTAAAGTTTTCACTTGGGATCTCTGTTGCACACCGAGAATAGATATGCCCGAGATTGAGAACGACATAAACAATTTCATCGAAGTGAACAACATTGAAGTGATTGACATCAAATATACGTCTTCTTGTGCTGCAGATGGTATGAGTGCAGGTAAGTTTTGGATAGCTTCCGCCCTAGTACTATATCGGCAGCTCCAATAAGTGGGTTGATCCAGTATTATAATATTCCTAAAGACTATAAGACAATAATCCATTTCTCAACAACGGCGAGCGCTACCCCACCGGGCAGCGCTCGCTTTCTTTTTTGTTACTGAAAAAAAGTGATTTGTACATATCAAAAAGTATTTGTACCTTTGCACCAGAAAAAAACTATATTTTTTATTCATACTTACTTTATTTACTTTTATCATGAGAAATTTCACCAAGATCCTCATCGGAGGATTGATGGCAATTACCTCGTTAAGCGCATCTGCCGGCACCTTTGTAGGTGACCGCACCGACTTCCGCGACGAAACGATCTACTTTGCCATGACCACTCGTTTCTACGATGGCGACCCCAAGAACAATGTTTTGTGTTGGGATAATCAGTCCGCTCAAATCGAAACTAAGGACCCGTGTTGGCGTGGCGACTTTAAAGGTCTTATTGAAAAGCTTGACTACATCAAGGCGTTGGGCTTCACCGCCATTTGGATTACCCCGATTGTTCAGAATGCCTCGGGATATGACTATCACGGTTACCACGCTATGGATTTCTCACGCGTTGATTTGCGCTACGAGAGCCATATCGATCAAGGCTCTGACGAGGATGTCACTTTCCAAAGTCTCATTGATGCCGCACACTCTCGCGGCATGAAGATTATTCTCGACGTTGTTTTCAACCACACCGGCAACTTCGGCGAAAGTCATTTCTGCTCGCTCTTCGAACGCGACCAGCGTATCCGCAACCAAGCAAATATCAACACCGCTATAATTCCCGATTATAGCAAATTGGGCGCTGATTACGACGATGTGGCTGGTGGCACACAACATTCACGTCGCTTGCAATGGATGAAAAACGTCGGTGGCGTCAACTACGACAATCACAACTTTTGGCACCACATCGGCACCAGTTGGAACTGGGATGAGCCCTCAAGATGGTGGGGTCAAATCGCCGGCGACTGCGTTGACCTTAACACCGAGAACCAAGCTGTCAGCGATTACCTGGTAGAGTGCTATGGCAAATTCATCGAAATGGGCGTTGACGGCTTCCGCATTGACACCTCCGGTCACATTGCCCGCTTGACATTCAACACATCTTTCATCCCTCAACTCATCGAATTGGGTGAAAAATATAAGGCAAAGCGTCTCAATGGGTGTCCATTCTATATGTTCGGCGAGGTTTGTGCTCGTTTCAGCGAAGTTACTTACCGCAACCACCCCAACTTGTCGCCCTATTACTACACCTGGAAGTCACCCGAATCGTTGGTTTCGCAGTGGAATCACGATGCCGCTTGGTGGGACAGCCAAGTGCTTCCCGAGGGTTGCAGCCCCGTGGGTAATATGACTCTCTGTCTCGAAGAGCCCGATGAAAGCCAAAACTCAGACAACGTATTCCTCAAAAATGGCGAGTGGCACGAACCCGACTATTCACAGGCTTCGGGCTTCAACGTTATTGACTTCCCCATGCACTACAACTTCTCCAACGCCGGCTCGGCTGTCAACATAGCCAAGAGCGGTGACAAATACTACAACGATGCATCATTCAACGTAGTGTATGTCGACTCTCACGACTATGGTCCTCAACCCAGCGATGGTGTACGTTTTGCCGGTGGCACCTCGCAGTGGGCTGAAAATCTCTCGTTAATGTTCACTTTCCGCGGTATTCCTTGCATCTATTATGGCTCGGAAGTAGAGTTCCAAAAAGGCAAGGTTATTGACAATGGTCCCAACGGTCCTCTGTCAAATACCGGACGTGCATATTTCGGTGCTTATCTCGAGGGCGACGTTACCGCCAGCGACTTCGGTGTATTCAGCGCTTCGGGCAATGTGGCTCAGACCCTTGATGGTGACCTCGCACAACATATCCGCCGCCTTAACCTCATCCGTGCCGCCGTCCCCGCACTCCGCAAGGGTCAATACACCTTCGACGGTTGCTCGGCAAGCGGTGGCTGGGCATTCAAGCGCGCCTACAAAGATAGCTATGCTTTGGTAGCTGTCAATGGCGGTGCTACCTTCTCAAGCGTACCCAACGGCACTTACGTCGACATCGTTACCGGTCAATCTTACAACGTAACCTCCGGCTCCGTGACCGTTACCGCTCCCACCAACCAAGGTCAGTTGCGCGTCCTTGTCAAGGACTGGGCAGGTGGCAAAGTAGGCGAAGACGGTCAATTCATCTACACCACCTCGGCTGTCGCTCATGGTGGCAATCCTTCTTTCTCCGACTCAGGCGCAACATTCTGGTATGGTCCCGACGACGCTATCGGCCGTCCCGCCGTATCTCTCTCGCCCGCAGGCGGCAGTTTCAAGACCGAGACCCTCACCATCACTGCTACACTGAACGAAGCTGCTACCACAGGCTGGATCCAGGTAGGCTCCGGCGCTCGCCAGACCCTCACCGCCGGTTCTTCACTGCAATTCACTATCGGTGCCGATATGGACTTCGGGGATAAAGTTACTGTAAGTTGGGGCGCTTCAGACTCCGCTGATGAATACACCGGCGAAGCAACCTACAAGAAGGTCGACCCCAATGCCACCATCACCATCTATGTGACCGGTCCCAAGGCTCCTCACTTCTACGGTTGGTACAAAGACGATAATGGTAATACCGTGCAAGCCAATGGCGCATGGCCCGGCAAGCAACTCTCCGACACCAAGACTATTGACGGTCGCGACTTCTATTACTTCACTTTTGAACAAGGCGAGAGTGTCAACTTCATTCTCAGTTCCAACGGCTCCAACCAGACTTCCGATATCACCGGCATCACCGAGAATAGCTACTACGAATGGGACGGTGGCAGTGGTTGCGAACTCCTCACCGACATCAACCCCGAACCCGAGCCTGCCGTCAAGGTATCTCCTGCCGGCGGCAAGTTTGTAGGCACCGTGACCGTTACACTCACCGCCAACCAATATACCACCTCGGCTACTTACACCGTGGGTAATGGTTCACCCGTCAACTTCACCGGCACCACCACAGTAACTCTCGGTGAAGATATGAACGATGGCGAGAGCGTAACCCTCGCGTGGAGCGCTATCGGCGAGGGCGTCACCCGTCAAGGCTCTTACACCTTCACCAAGGTCGCTCAGTCCTCACAGGATGATGTCACCATCTACTTCGACAACTCACTCTCCAATTGGAGCAATGTCAACCTCTATGTATATGGTAGCAGCTCAAGCGAGCAAATTATGGGAAACTGGCCCGGCAAGGCTATGTCGCTCGATGCCTCCACCGGCTACTACAAGTACACTTTCTCTACCGACCTCGACTACACAGTCCTCAATGTCATCTTCAACAATGGCAGCGGTAGCCAGACCGGCGACAACGTCAAGATTGTCAACAACGGCATCTACAACGTCAACGGCTACTCCGGCACTATGAGCAACATTGAAATCATTGACCAACCCACCGAGGAGCCCGTCATCTTCTATGACCTCCAAGGCCGTATGGTAGAGAACCCGCAGAGCGGTATGTACATCCGCCGTCAAGGCAACCGCGTCACCAAGGTTTACATCCACTAATTCAAGTATTTATCTATAGCTCCGAGAGCCTGAGCCACTGTGGTTCAGGCTCTCTTTTTTATGTTTTTTAGCAGCAAATGCAAGATTTATCAAAAAAATCGCTAAATTTGCGCAAAAATAGACCTACAAAGACCTCATTCCATGAAAATAATAGCCGAAAGTAGCAGTACGCGCACCGAATGGGCGATTGTCGATGGCAGCCGCATCGTCGAGCACGCCTTCACCACCGGTATGAACCCCTTCTTCCAGTCACGCCGCGAATTATCCCATGCCATACGTCTTGAACTCCCCGAGGCTTTCTTCCGCCGCCGTTGGGACCACGTTTATTTCTACGGCGCCGGCTGTGCCAACAAGGAGAAAATCAAGATTATGGAGTCCTCGCTGGTGGCACAGTTCCGCACGCCGGTGACAGTACAGAGCGACTTGCTCGGCGCTGCGCGTGGCTTGTTGGTTCACAAGCCCGGCTTGGCTTGCATCCTCGGCACCGGCTCCAACTCGTGTCTATACGACGGTCACGAAATTGTCAAGACCATCCCGCCGCTCGGTTACATCCTCGGCGACGAAGGGTCCAGCGCCTATATGGGCAAGATTTTCCTCGCCGACGTCCTCAAGGGCTTCGCTCCGCACGACATCAGCCAAGCCTTCTTCGAGCAATATATGATTAACCCCAACATGCTCATGGACGAGGTCTACACCAACCCGCTCCCATCACGCTCGTTGGCTCGCTACGCCCAGTTCCTCGCCGAGCGCATTGACAATGCCTACGTCTATCAGCTTGTCTATTCGGCATTTATGCGCTTCTTCACTCGCAACCTCGTGGCTTACGACTACGCCAACAACCCCGTCAGCATCGTAGGCTCCACCGGCGTGCTGTTCAGCGATGTCCTCCTACGTGCCGCCGCCGACTTCGGCGTCTCCATCGAGAAGATTATCCCCTACTCCATGCCCGGCTTGGTGGAGTTTCACGCCAAAGATTAACACCCAATGATAGAGACAATTACCGGAAAAATCACCTCGCTCAATCCCGCGGCGGTCGTCATCGACACCGCCGGCGGCGTTGGCTACCAGCTCAACATATCCCTCAACACTTTCAGCGCTCTTGAAGGACTCGACTCCGCTCGCCTGCTCGTCCACGAATCTATCCGCGAGGACGCTTGGGTCCTCTACGGCTTCATCGACGAAGACGAGCGCGAATTATTCCGCGCACTGGTGGGCGTATCGGGCGTCGGTGCCGCCTCGGCTCGCATGATTTTATCCACTTTCCGCCCCGTCGAATTGCGCACAGTCATCTCCACATCCGACTCGCGACGGCTCAAATCTGTCAAAGGTATCGGTGCAAAAACTGCCGAAAGAATAATTGTTGACCTCCACGATAAAATAAAAGTGGGTGATGTTACGTTATTAGAGCAAGTACACGCGACATCAGCGGCTTACAACGAGGCGCTCGAGGCTATGGTGATACTCGGTTTTCCACGAGTCGCAAGCCAAAAAGCCCTGCAAAAGTTGTTTGACCAAGACCCTGCAATGGGTGTCGAGGCTGCCCTCAAGCAAGCAATGAAGATGCTCTGAGCCCTCCACAGCGCCGCAGCGATGCCGTGTGCTCGTATTGTAGATGGGAAGAGCGAACTCCAACAATAGCTACGCCATCAAGGCGCGCGTTGCGGCTTTTGCCGTAGCGGCTATTTTCGTATCCATCCTTTTCTTCTCTGCATCAGGTCAATACTACACCCCCACCATCACTCCTCCGCCTCCTGCGGGCTTCCCCGCCGCCTCGGATAGTAGCGTCGAGGCTCCCATGCCTATCCCCGGCACCGTGCCGCGCACTTACGACGACCTCCTCCAGGAGCGTCCCGCCTACGACCTCCGCACCCCATCCAATATCACCACCGCCGCCGAGTACGACCCCGCCACCGGTTGCTATGTAATCCACACTCGCGTCGGCGACAACGACATCGCCACCCCATTCCTCCTCACCGCCTCGCAGTACGAGAATTGGCAGCTCCGCCAGTCGATGCAGACCTACTTGCGCCAACGCAACCTCGAGCAAATCGTCAACGG
>JBJEDD010000281.1:0-1559 GCA_051871715.1 Muribaculaceae bacterium
GAACGAATATCGGAGATGTTGAAATCGGCATGATGTGCAAATTCCAACAAGTAATCGCGCAAAAGTGTATTGTTTGCAATACGTCGTCCTGCATATTCAAACATGTCGTCCTGCGGACCGATGTAGGGAAGTATTTTTCCCTCCAGCCAATTCATTGCGGCATCTATCCAAGCCAACGACAGATTCACTTTATTTCTCGCCGCAAAAAATGACATATTCGGAAGGCACTTTAGAGTGAGTTCTTCCAATCCTGCTGCACCAACCTTATTTGCCGCCGGGTTTATTTTTATGACCGAGCGCCCATCTTCAAGTGTTCTTGAAAAGAGCATTGTCGGCTGCACGGATTTTGGTTTGTAGTAATACAGCTTTTCAGTATGCACAGCTTTGCTATCCAACGACAGTACATACCAATAGCGGATGCCCTCTGCAAAGAATCGCAACTCAAAATGCGAAGGCTCATCAGGCGTTTGCCGGTCCAAAAGGAATGGTATGACGCCGGTCGGTTCTTTCATCGACTGAGGGTCAGCAAACCAAAAAGTCCGCAAGAACGTAAGTGCTTGAAGGATATTGGACTTACCTGAGGCATTTGCCCCATATATAAGAGCCATCCTCAGCAAACGGACATCTTCGGCGACCTCCACCACCTGATAATCCTCAAACGTCGTATCTTTCGTCGCCTCAAAGTTAAGCACTGCTTCTTCTTTGAACGAAAGAAAATTCTTTATTTTGAATTCTTGAATCATAATGTTACCTTTATTTATGCGACAAAGGTACGATAAATAATCGATACTTTAAAATAGAATACGATGAAAATAGAAATTTCTATTAATATTTAGGGTGATATATTCCAAATATCAAAATAAAATAACAGAGTTGGCGCTTTTTATTGAGATTAATTCTGCAAAATGCGTGGTTGTCAAGTGTTGTCATACGGGGTGGGGTGTTGGAATTATTTGTAAATTTGTGCGTTGAACTAAAAATGATGATTATGAGACGATTAATGTTTATGGCAATTGTGATGCTGTGCGCCGGAGTGGCAGGTGCTCAGACGTATACACAGAGGTGGAATGATATCTACAGGCGCACCGAGTACTACGACTCCAACGGGCGCATGATAGGCTATGCCAAGTATAATGATGTGTATGACCGCATGGAGTATTTCGATGCCAACGGCAACCTGCAACGCTATGAGCGCTATGATGATATCTATGACCGCAATGAGACGCGCGACCGCAATGGTAATGTGCAGAGTACGCGCCGATACGATGATATCTACGAGCGCACCGAGGTGCGCGACTCGTCGGGGCGAGTGATAGGCTACAAGAAGTGGAATGATATCTACAAGCGCTATGATGTCTACGACTCCAACGGGCGCATCATCGGCTACTACAAATGGAACGACATCTACAATCGCTGGGAGTATTTCTTTTGAGGGTTTATTGTTTAAGGGTTACGCATGAGCAACCTGCTCCGCAGGTTCTCGCCTTGGCGGGTTGCATGCTATTGGCGATGCGTAGTATGCATATAAGAAGTTGTATATTAAGGTGTTATCATTAAAT
>JBJEDD010000282.1:0-1557 GCA_051871715.1 Muribaculaceae bacterium
AGACCATGAAGGCTGTTCGCAAGGATGTAACAGCCAAGTGTTATGGCGGTGATATCTCGCGCAAGCGCAAACTGCTGGAGAAGCAGAAGAAAGGCAAGAAGCGCATGAAACAGATTGGCTCGGTGGAGGTGCCGCAGAAGGCATTCCTCGCTGTGCTTAAACTTGATTGAGATTTGGGATACACAATATTCTACTATGACTACAGAAACAACACAAACCAAAGAACATAGCCGCATCCCACATATTTATTACGCGGCTAAGCAGACTATCCGGCGATTTGCTTCGGGTAGTAACATTTTGTTGGTAGCCACTGTGTTAGCGATTGTAATCGCAAATATACCGGCTATCAATGGTTATTATTTTGAGTTCTGGAACTATCCGATGCGAGTGCAGATAGGCAGTTTTAACCTGTTCAGCCATGCCGGAGAGCCAATGACGGTGCTTGAGTTTATCAATGATGCACTTATGGCAATATTCTTCTTCCTTATCGGACTTGAAATCAAGCGCGAGATCTTGGTGGGAGAATTGTCCTCGTTCCGCAAGGCTCTGTTGCCCATCATGGGTGCTATCGGTGGTATGATTGCGCCGGTCGCCATATTCTGGTATATGGCACAAGGAAGCGACTATGTCGGGGGCGCTGCTATACCGATGGCAACTGATATCGCCTTCTCGCTGGGTGTGCTGAGTATGCTCGGCGCGCGCGTGCCTATTTCGCTTAAGATTTTCCTCACCACACTGGCTGTTGCCGATGATATCGGCGGTATCATAGTGATTGCCGCCTTCTACTCCACACATATCGATGTAAATCTATTGCTGATTGCTCTGGGCTTGTTGATTGTGCTGGCATTTGGTGGTAAGATGATGATACAGAGCAAGTTGTTCTACTTCCTACTCGGTGGTGGTGTGTGGTATCTATTCCTGAACTCCGGCATCCACTCCACAATAGCAGGCGTGTTGGTGGCATTCACAATTCCCGCCAAGCCTGTGCTTGACTCGCGCAAGTATATCAAGCAAATACGCAACGCGATGGGTTACTTCCGCGCCGAGTCGTTGGATGAGAGTCCCGACCCCAAGAAGCGGGCTATCCTCTCGAAAGAACAACTCAACTGGCTCAAGGTGGTCGAAAGTGCATCGGATAAAGTGATTTCACCTCTTCAAGACCTTGAAGATACCCTTAGCCCGTTTGTCAACTACTTCATTATCCCGTTGTTTGCCTTTGCCAATGCCGGAATTTTCTTGCTCGATAGCGACCCGATGTCGGCAGTGGAGGGAATATCGCTGGCGATCATATTGGGCTTGGTAGTTGGCAAGTTCATCGGCATATTTGTAATGTCGTGGCTTACCGTCAAACTGCGCCTGGCTCCCATGCCCAACCATTCCAATTGGTGGATGTTGGCATCGGTGTCGATGCTTGGCGGTATCGGTTTCACAGTTTCGCTGTTTATTGCAACCCTATCCTTCGGCAACCCGGAGTCAGTCGATTTGCTCAACCATGCCAAGTTGGGCATCGTACTTGGCTCCCTAATTTCCGGTATAATAGGTTTTATATGGCTCAAC
>JBJEDD010000283.1:0-5887 GCA_051871715.1 Muribaculaceae bacterium
ACAGTATATCGACTCTCGCCTTACCGACTCTGACCGCTATTACATAATGCTCGACGAGATACAAATGGTCAAGGAGTTTGAGGATGTGCTCAACTCATACTTACACATACCTAATGCCGAAGTGTATGTCACCGGCTCCAATGCAAAGTTCCTCTCCAAAGATGTAATTACCGAATTTCGCGGTCGCGGATGGGAAATTCGAGTTCATCCTCTCAGTTTTGCCGAATACTACGAAGTAATGGGCGGCGAAAAGGCCGAGGCGTGGGAGATGTACTACCGCTATGGGGGACTCCCGGCAGTTGCGCTACTCGAGAGCCCTGCTGAGAAGCAAAATTACCTACGCGAGATATATGAAACCGTATACCTCAAAGATGTATTGGAGCGCAATCGTCTATTGAATGTCGATGGCATGAGGGAACTTGTCAAAGTACTTGCCTCCGGTGTCGGTTCAAACACCAATGTGCGCCGTATTTCCAACACCTTCAAATCTTCTATTGGTGTTGATATTTCATCGGCTACAATTATTAAATACATTGAGTGCCTCAAAGATGCTTTCTTCATCAGCGAAGCGCTTCGCTATGATGTAAAAGGTCGAAAATACATTGGCACTGAGACAAAGTATTATTTTGAAGATCCCGGCGTGCGCAATGCAGTTGTCGATTTCAGGCAATTAGAGCCAACCCATGCGATGGAAAATATTATCTACAACGAGCTGCGGCTTAATGGCTTCTCGGTAGATGTCGGAGTGGTTGAGTCTTTCAGCCGCGACAAAGAAGGCGTGCTAAGCCGCAAACATCTTGAAATAGATTTTGTTGTTAACAAGCACGATGAGCGCCTGTATATACAATCGGCATATGCTTTGCCGACCCTTGAGAAAGTCGCTCAGGAGCAAGCCTCGCTATTACAAGTAGATGATAACTTCCGTAAAGTGATTATAGCCGGCGACCGCTATCAGTCGGGGTATAATGATGCAGGAATTTTGATTGTCGGGCTATATGATTTCTTGCTGGGAAAGACCAACCTTTTTGAGAGATAATTGATGGTGTTGGCTGAAGGATTTATTGAGATGATGCGAGGGCTGGGCGCGGAGACGAGCGCTGTGGTCGATGCCTTGCAGGCGGGAGTGAATGTGTCGCCGGCGATACGCCTCAACCTCGCCAAGGGTGGAGTTGCTCCCTGTGGTGCCTCGGCGGTGCCATGGTGCTATGGCGGCTATTACCTGGGCTCGCGCCCCGATTTCACTCACGATCCCGCCCTGCATCAGGGGCGCTATTATGTGCAAGATGCCTCGTCGATGGCTCACAGCGCTGCCGTAGCCGCGGCTGTCGCGGCAGTGGGCGCTGATGCCCCGCTGCGCTACCTCGATGCCTGTGCAGCACCGGGTGGCAAGACCCTCGCCGCTGTCGATGCCCTACCCGACGATGCCTTTGTCCTCGCCAACGAGTACGACCGCCACCGCTGCAATATCTTGATAGAGAATGTCGCCAAGTGGGGCTGCAGCAATGTCGCGGTGTGTCGCGGTGATGCCTCGGCGCTCCGCGTGCCCGACGGCTTCTTTGACATCATCGCCGTGGACGCCCCATGCTCGGGCGAGGGTATGATGGCTAAGGAGGAAGCGGCTGTGACGCAGTGGTCGCCGGCTCTGGTGGAGCAATGCGCCACCTTGCAGCGCCGCATCGTCGAGCACCTGTGGGATGCACTCGCCCCGGGCGGCTGCCTCATCTACAGCACTTGCACGTTTAATCTTGCTGAAAATGAAGAGATTATAGCCTACGCTCGCGAGGAATTGGGCGCCGAGGTGCTCCCTATCGCCGCCTTGGAGCGTCCCGAGATTGTAGGCGCCCTCGGTGGCTACGATTTCGCGGCATATCGCTTCCTGCCCGGGCGCGTCAATGGCCACGGGCAATTCATCGCCTTGCTGCGCAAGGACGGCTCCGGTGGGCACTGCGCGGTGCGCACCCGTTCCAACCGCCCGAGCCGCTCGGCAATTGATCTTGCCCGTTACCTCGACGGCGATTACACCGCCGTGGAGCACGATGCAATATATGCGGTGCGTGCCGACAACGCTCCGCTCCTCGAAGCCCTCAAAGGCGTGGATATCGTCTGTCCGGGCATCGAATTGGGATGCCTCAAGGGCAAGGATTTCATCCCCGCGCAAGCCCTCGCCTTGGCTGTTGACCTGCGTGCCGATGCCTTTGAGTGTTGCGCAATTGACACACCCACAGCCGTGGAGTATCTCAAACGACAACCCCTCGGCACCTTGTCGGCACCGAGGGGCATTGTGTTGTTGACCCATGAGGGTCTTCCTTTAGGATTTGTCAAGAATTTGGGCAACCGCGCCAACAATCTGTATCCGGCGCAGTGGCGTATTCTCCATTAGTCAATCACAACCTTGGTGGCACGAGCGCCCTGGCGGCGCACATAGATGCCGGCAACGGTAGGCTCGGCAATCTGCACGCCCTGCAAGTTGTACCACAGCACGGGAGCGTCGTCATCATCGGCGGTGATGTCGGCAACGCCTTCGGTAGATGAGTAGACAAACGATGTTATCACTTTGTCACCTGATTCTCCGGCAGTTTGGTTGGCTTGGGTATAGTACTCAGAGTTGGCACTCACATAATAGGTGGTGCCGTCGACGAGGTACTTGCCCTTGATGCGTATTGTGGAGAGTTCCTTGGTGGCAGTCTCACCTTGATGTAGGATAGTGCGCGATACACCACCGGTGAAGTCCTCCGAGGCACAAATATTGACTACGACAGCCCAGGCGCCGGCAGGCACTTCGACCTCGACACACTCGTTGGCGTGAATGGTAGCGCCGTCGACTGCGGGATTGATATACTTGGGCAATGCGGGCACACCATCGGCAGTCTGGAAGGTGATGGCATCTGCCATCGAGGAGCGACCCTCGCGCGAGGCGGTGACGCGCACATAGTAGCGCATGCCGTAGAGCATATTAGCCTCATCGGGCAAGGTCAACGAGGCGACATCAGTCACAGTGGTGCTGTAGGCGATGGCGCTGAAGTCGGCGTTGCGCGACAACTCGACAGTGTAGTCGGCACCGGGATATGCAGCCGTCCAGGTGATGGTGGGATTGAGGGGTGCGTCATCACCCACCGGAGCGGTGAGGGCGATGCGGGAGGCTACAAATGAGCGCACCTCCGAGGTACCCACCGGGGCGTTGACACCATTGGTGCGCACGCGCCAGTAGTAGGTCTCGCCATCTTGCAGGTCGTTGACCACATAGGAGTTAATCGACGAACCTGCTGTAGGAGCCATAGTGACAATATCGGTGAAGGCGGCATCGGTGGCTACCTCGAGGATGTTGTCGCAACCGGTATCCTCCCAGGCAAAGTCAAAGAGGTCGGCAGCAGTGGCACCATTCTCGGGATATGTGAGGCGCGGAATGACCGCCTCGGCGGGTGTGCCACCCTCGGTGGTCATGGGGTATTCGTTGCCGTAGCGGTCGTAGACAGCCACGCCAAAGGTCATACCCGCGAGTTCATCGGGGATTGTAAAGGAGTTGGTGTAAGTCACCTGCACCAGGTTGGTGTTGTAGGGACGTTGCTCCTCGCCGGCGGCGAAGGCGTAGACAGTGTATCGAGCACCCTCGACAGCATTCCACGACAGGGTGGAGCCTTCGCGGCTCAAGTTGGTCACGTAAGCCGGTGCGTAGACATTGTTCCAGGGGCGGATGGGCGCCAATACCGGGGTTGCAAAGGCTGTCGCGCCCATATACTCGGGGAAGTCATAGACCGTGCCGTCAATCTTGCCGATCTCGTTCATATAGAAGTAGTAGCGGAAGAAGCCGATGCCGTTGGTGTTGTCGGCAAGCACACTACGACCATACTCTGCCTCGCGGGCAAACTCAGCGGCGCCGTAATTGGCAAATTTGCTCATGCTCACCGCCGAATACAGGTGACGGCCGAATTTGCGAGCGACAACATTCCACCACGACTCCAGGGGGTCGTAGAGGTTGCACCAGTAAATCTGAGGCGCCATAAAGTCGCACCAATGTTGGCTGAACCAATAGATCGGGTCGGCACATACGCCGTTGTATTGCCAATCTTGCTCGGTAAACGACGAGGGCCAAGGCTCCAAGCCGTAGTCGCGGATGTCGGGAGGATTAGCCACACCGGCGGGCTTGATGCCGAAGAGCACCCATGGCTTGTGGCTCTTGACCACGTTGCTCACGCGCTGCACCATGTCGCTGACGTTGTCGCGACGCCACTGCAACTGCGAGGCAGAGGTGAGCCCGGCAGCGACGTCAGCCTCGTAGAATGAGGCATCGAGTTCGAGCGGGGTGTTGTTGGTGTAGTAATAGTCGTCGAAGAGGAAGCCGTCAATGTCGTAATTATCAACGATATCGGCAGCGACGTCGCACACGCGCTGCTTGACCTCCTCGAGGCAAGGATTGAGGATAGTCTCGTGTTCTTGGACCAGGAGCCACTCAGGGTGAGTGAGTTCGTAGTCGAGGGGGCTCTCGCCGTGCTTGTAGATAGTGCAATAGCGATAGGCGTTGAGCCATGTATATACCTCGATGCCACGAGCATGAGCCTCGTCGATGAGGAATTGCAGGGGGTCGAAAGCGGGCTCGACACCGCGTGTGCCACTGACACATTGCGACCACGGCTCATACTTGGATCGGTAGGCGGCATCACACAACGGGCGCACGGCAAAGTAGACCACGTTGACACCGCCCGCCTTGAGGCGGTCGAGCGAACGGGTAAGGATGCGCTTGTGAGTGGCTGCATTGGAGGCGGTGATGCCTGTCGATGGCCAGTCAGACACATAACAGGAGATATAAACTCCGCGATGCTCGCGGAAGTCGGCTGCAGAAGCCGACAAGAGTGTCGCTGCGGCAATGGCTATCGTCACGACACTCTTGAAGATAGATTGCTTCATAATCATATGAGCGATTGATTGTTATTCTCGATCAGGGGATGATCACCTTGGTGGCACGAGCGCCTTGGCGGCGCACATAGATGCCGGCAGAGGTAGGCTCGGCAATCTCAACACCTTGGAGGTTGTACCACTGCACGGGTGCATCGCTGTCGTCGATAGTGATGTCGGTCACACCCTCGGTGGCAGAGTAGACAAAGGAGGTATAGACGGGATCGCCGGCGACCTCGCTGGTCTGATTGGCGTGGGTGAAGTACTCGGTATAGGCGCTTACATAGTATGTGGTACCGTCGACCAATTTCTTACCCTTGATGCGTATAGTCGAGAGTTCCTTGGAGTCAGTCTCACCCGGTTGGAGGGTAGTCTTAGCCACACCACCGGTGAAGTCCTCGGAGGCGCAGATGGTGACGACGACTGCCGAAGCGCCGGTAGGCACTTCCACTTGCAAGCATTGGTTGGTGTGGATAGTGGCGCCGGCGACAGCCGGGTTGATAAACTTGGGTTGGTCGGGAGTAACCTCAGCAGTTAAGAACGAAGCGACATCCGAGGTAGATGAGCGACCGTAACGAGAGGCGGTGACGCGCACATAGTAACGAGCGCCCCACATCAGCAAGGCTTCGGCGGGAATAGTCACCGAGGTGACATTGTCGACAGTGGTGCTGTAAGCAACGGTGGAGAAGTTGGAGGCACGCGAGAGTTCGACAAGGTACTGCGAGCCTTCATAAGCGGCAGTCCAAGAGATGGTGGGAGTGAGAGTCTCGTCGCTGCCGACGGGACCTGTCACCGAGAGGCGAGAAGCCTCAAAGGATCGAACCTCGGAGACGCCGACGGGAGCGTTGACGCCATTGGTGCGCACGCGCCAGTAGTAGGTCTTGCCTTCCTCGAGGTTATTGACCACGTAAGAGTTGACCGTGGAGCCGGCAGTGGGAGTCATAGAGATGATGTCGGTGAAAGCGGCATCGGAGGCTACCTCGAGGACGTTATCGGT
>JBJEDD010000284.1:0-5882 GCA_051871715.1 Muribaculaceae bacterium
GCCATGTAGCGGCGGTTGTAGTCGTTGGGAGTGACTTCAATGGGTACGATTTCGACGATTTCGAGACCGAAGCCTTCAAGCCCGCGACGCTTGACGGGGTTGTTGGTCATGAGTCGCATCTTGCGAATACCGAGGAGGTTGAGGATTTGCGCACCAACGCCATAGTCGCGCTCGTCGGCAGCGTGTCCGAGGTGGAGGTTAGCCTCGACGGTGTCGAGGCCTTCTTCTTGTAATTTGTAAGCCTTGATTTTGTCCATGAGCCCGATACCACGACCTTCTTGGTTGAGGTAAACGACAGCACCGCAGCCTTCGGCTTCAATCATTTGCATGGCGCGATGGAGTTGCTCGCCGCAGTCGCAGCGCATAGATGCGAAGATGTCGCCGGTGGCACATGAGGAGTGAACACGTACCAGAACTGGTTTGTCGCCGGAAACATCGCCCTTGATGATGGCGATGTGCTCGAGCCCATTGTCCTTTTGGCGGAAAGGAATGAGACGGAAGTGCCCATATGCGGTGGGCATATCTACTTCAACACCCGGCTCGACGAGTTTTTCGTTGGCGAGGCGGTAGGCGATGAGGTCGCGGATAGATATGAGTTTAAGCCCCCATTGACGGCTGCGCTCGCGGAGCTCGGGGAGACGAGCCATAGAGCCGTCGTCGCTCATGATTTCCATGAGGGCGGCAGCGGGAGCGAGCCCGGCGAGTCGGGCGAGGTCGACAGCAGCCTCGGTGTGGCCCGAGCGGCGCAGGACGCCCTGCGGCTGGGCATATAAGGGGTTGATGTGACCGGGACGACCGAAGGTCTCGGGAGTGCTGGAGGGGTCGGCGAGAGCGCGAATTGTGGCGCAGCGGTCGTGGATGCTGACGCCGGTGCTGCAGCCCTCGAGCTTGTCGACGGTGATGGTGAAGGGCGTGCCGAGCATCGAGGTGTTCTCCTCGACTTGATGTGGCAGTCCCAGTTCGCGGCATCGGTCGATGGTGATGGGAGCGCAGAGGACACCGCGAGCATTTTTGAGCATGAAATTTACCTGCTCGGGGGTGATTTTCTCGGCGGCGACGATGAGGTCGCCCTCGTTTTCGCGGTCTTCATCGTCAACGACGATAACCATTTTGCCTTGGCGGAAGTCGTTGATAGCTTCTTCTATAGAGTCGAGTTTGATGGGTTCTTCAGCAGTTGTCATTTTGGTCATTATCAGTAGAGGGTTGGTAAATCTTTAATAAAGCCTTGTTAACAACCTCGATCGTCGCGAGATTGCGACGCGAAGGCTGGAAGGGATAGTCGTTTATAAGTTTAATAACAAATTTGTCGGTGGAGTTGCTCAGGTAGTCGACGAGGGCGTTGAGCGGCTCGCGGAGTTGAGAAATTTCCTTGACCGGATAAAAGCGGAGGATAGCGGGACGGCGTTGAAGAGCAGTGCGCGCCTCCTCGGTGAGAGTCATAAAGTTGGAAATAAGAGTGATAGCCTCGGTGGGGTCGACTTCGTGCATGACGATTTCCTTCATCTGGAGGGCGCGCTTGGCAGAGCGACCGATGAGGCGGTTGAAGAAATTCTTGTAGGCGTCGATGTTGAATACGGCAGAGTCGTCGACCGCCTTGCGGGTAAAGAAAATGCCGAGGGGCATGAGGATGAAGGTGCTGAGCCACATACCTTCCCATACGGGTACCTTGCCATCGCGAGCCATCTTGTAACCCATATTGTCAAAAATGAAGTAGACGATGAAGAGGAAAACAGAGATGACGAGCGGTGTGCCTATGCCGCCCTTCTTGATGATAGCACCGAGGGGAGCGCCGATGAAGAAGAATACCAATACGGCAAATGGGAGGGTGAATTTGCGCTGGAGCTCGATGTCGTGGCGTCGCATGAGCTTGGCATGCTCGGTGAGCATAAGGGCTCGGTACTCAAATTCCTGGCGCGAGCGTCGAGCATCGGCGAGCGCTTGAGTGACGTATGTCTTGGCATAAGCCGCCGAGGGGGCATTGAATACCGAGTCGAGATCGTAGTGGAACTTGGTGGCGGCGGCTTGGATGACAGGCTCGGGGATGTCGTTGTGAGCAAGTTGCTTGCCACCGATAGAGTCGTCAACGAGTTTGTAGCGAATTTCACCGACGACGGGAGCGACGAGGAGGTCGTGGCTGTAGAGTGTGCCGATGGAGTCGACGCCACGGCTCAGCGAGTCGATGGATTCGCGGAGTTGGGAGATATTTTGCCCGACATATTGCGAGCGAATGCCACTCTCGTCCATGCGGTTGAAGTTGGCATCGAAGGCGAAGTAGATTTCCTTGTAGGTGAATTGTTCACGACGGAAAGGCATATAGCCGGATGTGCCGAAGCCCATGGAGTTGTCGTTGAGATTTTCAAACATTTCGCCGCTGTGTAGCTCGAGGAAAAGTCGGCGCTTGTCCTCGGTGAAGGCGAACTTGCCTGAGTCGGCGAGGATGACGCGAGCGTTTTCGTTGCCACGGCTGAGGTCGTAGATGACCATGCCGTAGAGCATGCCCGACTCGGGGTCCTTGTGGTCGACGAGGAGGTTCATGCCGGGGATTTCGCTATAAAACGAGCGCTCGGGAATTTCGACTTCGGGGGTTTTCTGTCGGACCGAGAACATGAGAGTCCACATCTTGGACTGCGCCATGGGGAGGACATTGTTCTGGAAGAAGAAAGCGCCGACCGAGATAGCCGCCATGAGGATTATGAGTGGCGTCATGATGCGGAATAGGGAGATGCCGGCGGCTTTCATGGCGGTGAGCTCGAGTTTTTCGCCGAGGTTGCCGAACACCATTAGAGAGGCGAGAAGGATAGCCAGGGGTAGGGCAGTGGGCACCATGGTGAGGGCGGCATAGAAGAAAAGCTCTCCGAGGACGTCGAAGCCCAAGCCTTTGCCTACCAGATCATCAATCATGCGGAATAGGAATTGCATGAGAACGATGAAGAGGCATATAAAGAAAGTCATGACCAACAGTGGGGCGAACCGTTGGAGCATGAAAGTGTCGAGTCGTTTTATTCCTAACATTGGTGCAAAGTTAGCAATAATTTTCGTAATTTTGAGGCAGAAAACCCAACTAAGGATTAATAAGATGGAAAGAACGATAGAAAAAGTGGAGCAATCGATGGAATTGCTGAGTGTAGGCGATGTAGAGAGCGCATTGAGACTGTCCGGCGAAGCGTTGGCAGAGGTCGATGCGGCAGTGAGCAAGGATAAGGCGCAGGCTCGGTATCTGTGTCGTGCTGCAGCCACCCACATATATATAATGAATGAGGTGGGTATGAGTGTTGATGCCTTTGCCTGTGGGGTGATGAGTTGCTGTATGGCTGATTACTTCGGGTATTTTGGCGAGGAAAAGGTTGATGCGTCATCAATATTTTTGCTCAAAGAGACGCTATTGGCGGCATTGCGAGCAGTTGACACCTTGGGAATAGGTGAAGAAGTGATAGAAAAGGGGACTCGAATGGTGACGCTGATAGCGTGTATGTTGAAGGGCTGTGTTGAAAGAAAACCGGGTGAGTTATTTGATGAAAAAGTAGATGATGTTGAGGAGTTATTAGAAATGATAGGAAGGAATTGCGTGCTTGATGGCGCTATATATATAGATGGAGAGGAAGTGTCGAGAGACAATACGCGGGCAATACTTGCCGAGGTAGTGAAGATAGCGGTGGAGTTGCAATTGCTGCAAATGTGATAGAAAAGGATATAAAAAGGGCGCCGGTCATTGCTGATTGGCGCCCTTGATGTAAGGTCAATATTGCTTAGGCATCTTTGCCTTTCTTCTTGTTATCGGAGGAGTAACCGTAGCCATAGCGATAGTTGTAGGTGGCATTACCGGCGGTATAATGACCGTACTTGCGGTAACGGTAAGCCGAAGTATCCATGTTCACACCGTTGAGTACGATATATGGGTCGCTGAGGCGGTTGTTGCGGACAGCTTGATGGAGCACTTTGAGACAGTTCTTGGTAGAGTAAGAAGCGCGGGTGACATAGAGCTGAATATCGGAGTAAGGAGTGATAAGGAAGGTATCAGAGATAACACCGATAGGCGCGGTATCAATGATGACATAGTCGAAGTCCTCGCGGAGCTGGAGCATCAATCGCTGCATATTGTCGCTGAGGAGGAGTTCGTTGGGGTTGGGGGGTACGGGACCGGCGGGGATGATGAAGAGGTTCTCGCTGAGGTCACTGCGGTGCATGAGTGAGGTGACATCGGAAGCCTGCCCGGAGAGGAAAGTGGTGACGCCCTGTTGGTTGCTGAGCCCGAACTTGTGAGCGAGCACGGGACGGCGGATATCCATACCGATGACGACTACTTTCTTGCCGGTGAGGGCATAAGTGAGTGCGAGGTTGGTGGCGATGAAAGTCTTGCCCTCGCCGGGGATTGAAGAAGTGACGAGGATTACCTTCTTGTTGGCACCGTTCTTGGTGAAACCTATGTTGTTGCGGAGGAGGCGGAACAATTCGGCGATAGATGTGGAGACATTTTGACCGACAACGATGTCGAGTTTATCCTTCTGAACGTCGTTGGAGATTTCGCCAATGATAGGAATGTTGGTGAGGCGCTGGAGCTCTTCCTGGTCCTTGTAAATGGGGAAGAAGAAACGTTTGAGGAAGATGATGCCGGCAGGTATTGCGAGCGCAAGGAGGAAGGCGAGGAAGTAGATAATCATGCGGCGCGGTGACACTTGCCCATCGGAGGTGGGGTTGTCGATAAAGCGAGCAGTGGGTGTTGCGAGAGTCTTTTGGAGGGCGATTTCTTCACGTTTCTGGAGCAAGAAAGTGTAAATGTTGACCTTAACTTCCTGTTCGCGGAAGATCTCTTGGAGCCCCTTGTCGATAGGAGGCAGAGAAGATAGTTGTCCGGCACTTTCGCGCTCGATTGCGGCGATATTGTTGCGACGGGCTTGGATGCCACGCTTGACAGATGCGACGTTCTGAATGATGACGCTCTTGTCGCGAGTGATTTCCTCTTGGAGCGACTTGACGAGGGGGCTCTCGGGAGTAGCGGTTTCAAGCATACGGTTGAGGCGTTGCACCTTAGCGTTATACTTGGTTATCAACTGGTTGAGACTGTTGTCAGAAGTAGCGGCTGGGAGTAGGGCGTAGTTGTCGGCTTGCTTGATAGTAAGATCGATTTCGTTAATCATAGATTGCTCAGCCTCGATTTCAGCCAATTGATTTTGGGTAGTCTTGGTTGTGGCGAGGTTAGAAGAAACCTGCTGGTCGAGGTTGGCGATATTGTGAGCTTGGCGATATTCTTGGAGGCGTTGCTCAACGTCGCGGAGTTCATCGTTAATCATTACGAGACGGTCGAGGATGAAAGCCTCGGTCTGCATAGCCGAGCGGTTCTTGTCCTCGATAATCTGACGATTGTAGAAATCGATGAGAGTGTTAACTACGTCGATGCCTTGAGTTGAGCGAGGCGAGACGTAGGAGATGCGGACGATTGTTGGCGCTTTCTCGGCGAATTGGATGGAGAGGGAACCGGAGAGAGCGGCAGCGACAGCGAGGGGATTTTGGATTACAATGCGTTCGGTGCCGATGAGTTCGGGGATTTGCTCAACGCGAGTGAGGCGCACTTGCCCATAAGAGAGGTTTATCTCGAGAGGGAGGGCAACGTCATCAAATTCGTATTCTTCGTCGTTGAAATCAAAGACTGTAGAAGCAGTTACATCGAAATGTCCCTCGGTATCGCCATTATTCACGGTAATGGTGATGGGGTAAGCGAGCTCGCGGAGGTCCATAGAGTCCATCTCAGCCTTGATGGCATTGTCGTTGTAGAGAGGCGTGTCGCGGAGGCTGCCTTCGCTCCAATAAGAGTAAGCCATCTTGAGGGAGTCGACGATTTCGATAACGTTGTTGCGTGATTTGAGGATCTCGAGCTCGGTCTCATC